>DATJRY010000021.1:300000-452579 GCA_035504415.1 Candidatus Sulfotelmatobacter sp.
GCGGCTTGGGAGAACGCAACTGGCTGGCTCTTGTGCGACGGTCGTTCGTTGCAGCGCACGACACTGGACTACTCCGCACTCTTCAACGCGATCGGGAGCTCGTGGGGCGGCGACGGCGTCGACGCGTTCAACGTGCCTGACCTGCGGGGGCTCTTCCTGCGCGGCGTCGATGGTGGCGCCGGCCGTGATCCGGACGTCGCAAGTCGAACGGCGATCGCTCCCGGCGGCCATGCCGGCGATGCGGTCGGATCACTGGAAGGCGATCAAATTCGGCAGCACGCCCATCCGGCGTCGATCACACCGAACCCGCACCAGCACCAATCGCTGGCGCCTCAGGGACAAGGCGGCTCTGAACGAGGCGGCCGAGAAGGACTGGGCTGGGTGGACACCAGCGCCACGTCGCTCACCGTGACCGTCGACGGCTTCGGCGGGAGCGAAACACGGCCGGTCAACGCGTCGGTCTTTTGGATCATCCGGTACAAGTAAGACGCGACGCGCTGCGACATCCGGTATCTGGCCGGTTCAGCGACTGGCCAGATACCGCTTGCGCAACTCATCGGCGACGACCGCCAGCAGGATCACCACGCCCAGGACGATCAGCTGCGCGTACGAGTCGATGTTGAGCAGGTCCATCACGTTGTTGAGCACGCCGATCAGCAGCGCGCCGAAGAACGTGCCGACGATCGAACCGCGGCCGCCCATCAGCGAGGTGCCGCCGACGACGACCGCGGCGATGGCCTGCAGCTCGTAGCCGACGCCGTTCTGCGGCGAGCCGGAGGCGAAGCGCGACATGAGCAGCAAGCCCGCCAGCGCCGCGCAGCCGCCGGAGATCATGTAGACGCGCGCCTTGACCTTGCGCACGTCGATCCCGGCCAGCCGCGCGGCCTCTTCGTTGCCGCCGTCGGCGATGACGTAGCGGCCGAACGCCGTGCGGCCGAGCACGATGGCGAAGACGATCGCGACCACCCCCATCACCAAGACCTGGTAGGGGATGCCGGACGGCCCGAGGGGTCCGGCCAGGATGCCGCTGATGCCCAGCCAGCTGTACGGGCTCGCATCGACCAGCGGAATCGGTTGGCCGTTCGCCAGGATGTACGCGAGACCGCGTGCGACTTGCATCATCGCCAGCGTCGTGATGAACGGCGGCAGGTTCAACCGCACGACCGGAAGCGCGTTGATCCAACCCGCCGCGCAGCCGACCGCGATTCCGACGATCAGCGTGACGAGAAACGCCAGCGGCGCCGGCAGGTGGACCGCGTTCGCGACGATCGCCATCACGACGCTGGTCAACGCGACCAGCGAGCCGACCGAGAGATCGATCCCCGCCGTGATGATGACGAAGGTCTGGCCGACGGCCATGATCGCGTTGACGCTGATCTGCCGCAGCACGTTGGTCAGGTTGCTGGGGGTGAGAAACTCTCCGCGCGTCATCGCGTTGACGACGACCACGACGACGAGGAGCGCGATCGTCAGCCCGCCCGTGCGCAGCAGCGCGCCGCGGCGCCGCTTCTTGGCCGCCTCGTCGGCGTTGACCGTCAGTTGCTCGGCGGTCTGCTGGGTCGACATCAGGCGGCGACTCCGGTCGCGACCGCGATGACGGCCGCCGGCGTCGCCTCGGCGCGCGCGAGCTCGGCCCGGATGCGCCCGCCGCGCACGACCAGGATCCGGTGCGACATCCCGAGCACCTCCGGCAGCTCGCTCGACACCATCACGATCGCGGCGCCCTGCCGCAACAGCTCGACCATCAAGGCATAGATCTCCGCTTTGGCGCCGACGTCGATGCCGCGCGTGGGCTCGTCGAAGAGAAACACCCGCGCCTGGCCGATCAGCCATTTCGCGAGCACGACTTTCTGCTGGTTGCCTCCGGACAGATTGCGCACCAGCTGCTCGGCGGACGGCGTGCGAATGTGTAGCTCGGCGATCTCTTGCGCGGCGATCGCGTTTTCCGCCGCGCGGTCGATGAACGGGCCGCGCTCGTACTGCCGCAGGTGCGCGAGGGTCGTATTCTCGCGCACGGTCATGCCGAGCACGAGTCCTTGCGCCTTGCGATCCTCGGTGATCAGGACGATGCCGGCCTTGATCGCGCTCTGGGGCGAGCGCACGACGACGCGCGTCCCGTCCACGGTGATCGTGCCGTGCCGCGGCACGTCGGCACCGGCTATCGCGCGCACGATGTCGGTGCGACCCGCGCCGACCAGCCCCGCCAAGCCGACGATCTCGCCGGCACGGACGCTGAACGAGACCTCGGCGATCGGCACGCCGGCGTCGGCCGCCAAATCGCGCACGTCGAGCACGACCTTGGCATCGGCGGCGACCGGCGGGAGGTCGGGGAAGTGGTTGGCGAGCGGCCGGCCGACCATCAGCCGGATCATCTCGTCCTGCGGCAGATCGGCGGTGGCGCGCGTCTCGATCGCGCGCCCGTCGCGCAGGACGGTGATGCGGTCGGCGATGCGCGGGAGCTCCTCGAGCCGATGCGAGATGTAGACGAAGGCGACGCCCTGTGCTTTCAGTGCGCCGATCAGCGCGAACAGCGCGTCGGTCTCGCGGTCGCTCAGCGCGGCGGTCGGCTCGTCCATCACGATCAGCCGCGCGTGGCGCACCAGGCACTTCGCGATCTCGGTGAGCTGCTGCTGCGCGACGGTCAGCTTGCGCGCGGGGACGTCGAGCGGCAACGCGATCCGCAGCTCCGTCAGCACGCGTTTGGCTTCGGCCAGGGCCGCCGCGCGGTCGAGAAACATACCGCGGCGCGGCTCGTTGCCGAGCACGACGTTCTCGATCACGCCCAGATCGGGGACGAGGTTGAACTCCTGGTAGATCATCCCGATGCCGAGCTGCTCGGCCGCTCGCGGCCCGTCGATCGTGACGGCCTTGCCGTCGATGGCGATCTCACCGCTGTCGGCCGGCTGCGCACCGGCCAGGATCTTCATCAGCGTCGACTTGCCCGCGCCGTTCTCGCCGACGAGCGCGTGTACTTCGCCGGCGGCGACCTCGAAGCTGACGCCGTCGAGCGCGCGGACACCGGGAAACGTCTTCACGATCCCCGTCATCCGCAACAGCGGCACCGAGCCGGCCGGTCCGTTCACCTCAGCCGCCGGCGCTGGCCTTCGTGTACGTCCCGACCGGGACCGGGACGAGCTTCGGCGGCGTCTTGCCGCTGAAGTAGTCGTGGATCGCGTCGATCGTCTTGGCACCGATCTGCTTGGGGTATTGGATCGCGTCGCCGACCATCGAGCCGTTCGCGATCGCCGTGCGCGCCTCGGGCGATGCGTCGTAGCCGACGACGGCGACCTTGCCTTTGAGGCCGGCGGCGTTCACGGCCGTCGCCGCGCCCAGCGCCGAGTCGTCGTTGATTCCGAACACGCCCTTGAGACCGTGGTGTGACTGCAGGATGTCGTCCATCGCCGACGACGCCTTCGCCCGCTCGCCGCCGCCGTCGATGTCGGCGACGACGGTCACGCCGGGGCAGTCCTTGGCCAGGGCCTGCTTGAAGCCGCGCACCCGGTCCTGAACCGAGGTGACCTCCGGCTCGTCGAGGATCGCGACCGTCCCGCTGCCGCCGACGGCCTTGCACATGAGCGCCCCGGCCTGCGCGCCGCCTTGGACGTTGTCGCTGGCGATGTGCGAGACCACGACGCCGTTCTTGGACTGGCTGGCGATGTCGGCGGTGAAGACCGGGATATGGGCGTTGTTCGCCTCGACGATCGCGCTGCCGATGGCCTGCGAGTCGTACGGCGTGAGGACGATCGCGTCGACCTTCTGCGAGATGAAGTCCTCGACTTGGCTCTGTTGCTTGGCGTTGTCGCGCGAGGCGTCCACGACGTTGACCGTATAGCCGTACTTGGCAGCCTCGGCTTTCATGCCGGCCTCCATGTCCTGGTAGAACTGGGCCTCCCGGTTTTGGATCGAGACGCCGATCGTCTTGGCGCCGCCCGCGGCGGGGGCGCCCGACGCGGCCGGGGCGGAGGAAGCGCTCGACGAGCTCCCGGACTGCGTCGAGGAGGTACAGCCGGCGACGAGCACCGCGCACGCGCACGCGAGAAGCAACGGGGTTTTCATACCGACGCACCGGATGCGGGGAGGGCGCGCGGAACCCCTGCGAAGCACCCAATCCCCGTCCGATCGGTCGGCACTTGAGAGTTATTCTCAACTAGAAGGTTCGGCGTACGCCGATCCCGCACCGCCGCCTCGAGCGCGGCGACAGCAGGAATTCGGGGAGATCGAGGCGGTTTCGGGGTCGTTTCGGGGCTCAGAACGCCGACCAAGGTCAGAGGTGCGAGAATCGTCGCATCGAGCGTGAGCCTGCGCACGCTTCGTTTCGCGAGCCGTTATCCACAGTAACGAAGATCACGGGTGTGCACCATGTGGAAACGGCGATGAGCGGTCATCGGCCGGCCGTCTGCGCCAGCAGGCCCGCCACGGTGCGCAGATCGTCGACGAATTCGGCCCGCGCGGCCCGCCGCGCGTCCTCGTCGATCGCGCGCAAGATCGAGGCCGGATGGACGGTCGCGACCACCCGTGGGGCCAGTTCGGAGGTCACCAGCCGGCCGCGTTCCTCGGTCACCCGGAACTTCGGGCCCAGCAGCGCCTGAGCCGCCGTCGCACCCAGGGCGACGACGACCCCGGGCTGGATCAGGCGCAGCTCGGCCTCCAGCCATGGAAGACACGCGCGAACCTCGGTTCGCTTGGGGGCACGGTGGATGCGCCGCTTGCCGCGCTCGACGAAGGCGAAGTGCTTGACCGCGTTGGTGATGTAGACGCGAGCCGGATCGATGCCGGCCTCGGCCAGTGCCTCGTGCAGCAGCTTGCCGGCCGGCCCGACGAACGGGTGGCCTTCGCGGTCCTCGCGATCGCCGGGCTGCTCGCCGATCAGCATCGCGGTCGCGTGCAGCGGGCCCTCGCCGAAGACCGTTTGCGTCGCGTGCCGGTAGAGGTCGCAGCCGTGGCAGCCGGCGGCGGCCTCGCGCAACGCCGGCATGCTCAGGCGGCTGGGAACGTACGGGGCGGCGCTCGTCGCGGCTGCCGTCAGTCCGAACCCGCGACGGAGAGCGCCGCGAACTCCTCGTCGGTCAAGGTGATCTGGTCCGCCGCCACGTTCTCTTCGAGGTGCGCGACCGACGAGGTTCCCGGGATCGGCACGATCACCGGCGAGCGGCGCAGGAGCCAGGCCAGCGCGATCTGATTCGGAGTCGCGCCGTGCGCCTTCGCGACCGCGTCGATGCGCGCGGACGAGATGCGGCCCGCCGCCAGCGGTCCCCACGGGAAGAACGCGAGACCGTGCTTCGTGCAATGGTCGACCATCGCGATCGTCTCGTCGTCGGTGACGTGATTGTACTCTTCATCGCCGCCCGACGCGTTGTTGAACCGGTTCTGCACCGAGACGATCGGGACGATCTTCTGCGCCCGCTGCAGCTCGTCGACGTTGACGTTCGAGAGACCGACGTGGCGGATCTTCCCCTGTTTGGCGAGCTCGGCGATGGCGCCGACGGACTCCTCGAACGGCACGTTCGGGTCCGGGCGATGGAACTGATAGATGTCGATGCGGTCGAGCTTGAGGCGGCGCAAGCTGCCTTCGAGCGCTTTGCGCAGATGGTCGGGGTGGCCGTTGGGCGTCCATTGATTCGGACCGCTCCGTTCGAAGCCGCCCTTCGTCGCGATGACCAGGCCTGCGGGATACGGATGCAGCGCCTCGGCGATGAGCTCTTCGCTGACGTTCGGACCGTAGGAGTCGGCGGTATCGATCAGGTTGACGTCGAGCTCCACGGCGCGGCGCAGGACGGCGAGCGCTGCGTCCTTGTCGGCCGGCGGTCCCCAGATACCTCTGCCGGTGATGCGCATCGCGCCGAAGCCGATGCGGTGGACCGGCAGGTCGCCTCCAATGGTAATTGTACCGGCGGCAGCAGCGGAGAGCGTTTGTGTAGCCATGTCGCGATGATACCCCCGTTGGCTACACGAGGGGAAGCGGGCGGAAGGGTCCCGGGTCGGGGATCGCCGTGACCGCGTCGCCGGGGCGCACCGTACCGCCGGCCAGCACGACGCTCATCACGCCGGTGCGAAAGCGCTTTGCGCGCTTGTCGATCGTCAGCTCCGCGACCAGGCCGCGCCGGAAGCGATCGATCTGAAAGCACGGCGTGCGGATACCGGTGACGAGCAGACGAGCGTCGCCGATCGCGAGAATCGTATCGACGCCGAGCGCGAGCAAATCGATTCCACGGGTCGTGATGTTCTCGCCCAGCGCTCCCGGCGCGACGTCGTAGCCGCGCTCGCACAGCTGATCGAGCAGCTCGGCCTCCACCAGATGCACCTGCCGCAGATTCGGTGCGGTCGCGCTGCGCCGTTTCGTCGCCACGTGCTGCACGGTGGCCCCGGCGTGCGCGTCGCCGACGACGCCGCAGTCCGCCACCAGCTCGATCGCCGGCTGCGGCTGTTTGGAGAAGGCGTGCTGCGCGCCGAGTGAGACCGACTCGACGACCGCGGGTCGCTGATCCGTCACGATCCCCTCGCTGCGAGCGCGGCCACGCCGAACCCTGCGAGCAGACATCCGGAGACGACCGCACCGCGCGCATCGTGCGCGCGCCGACCGCCGACCGCATCCGGCCAACCGTCGCGGCCAGGACGATCCACCACGCGGCCGAGCCCAGGAAGACGGCGGCCGCGAACTGCGTCGCCGCACCGAACGTCATACGCCGCGCATCCCGACCCAGCCGACCCGTATCATGCCCGTCACGCGTTCCTCGCGGCGCTGGATGCGAAGATCGGCGCGCTCGAGCCGGTACCGACGCGCGCCCTCGACCCCGCCGTCGAGCGCGCCGCCGCCGCCGTCACAACCCAGGAGATCGGGCTGCTGGTTCGCGGCGTCTTCAGGATGGGCCGGCAGACGTCGTTCGCCGACGTCACGGATCTGCCGGCGAACCGATACTGCGCTTACCGCGGCAAGGACGACACGGAACGCTACGTCATCGCCAAGAATGCCACCGCGCAGCAGTGGGCGACGGACAACGGCGTCGATCCCGCGGTCGCCGACGACGACTGTCTGGGGGCCTTCTTCGCCGCCGCCGCCGACAGCGGCAACCCCGGCACGCGATGGAAGTCGCGGTACGACGCCGCGCCTGACAAAGCCGCCTTCGCCGATATGCTCGGCCGCGCGCTCGCGCTGAGCAACGACCGCGCGGCCGCCGCGGCGCACGCGAACGTCGCCTGGATCCATCGGACGATCGGGCTCGGGACGAGCCGCGAGGACGTGACGGCGGCGCTCCAGCAGCACGGCTTGCGTCTGCTGCTGCGCGGCGATCGGGGCACGGTGAGCCTGTTCACCGGATCGTCGATCGGGTGCGGTCGCGAGATCGACGTCGGCTTCACGTTCGAGCACGGGCGCCTGACCGGCATCACCGAATCGCCCGAATCGCAGACCTGCATGTAGCGAAACCGTTTCACGCCGGGGCTTGCTGCCGCGAAGCGCCCGCGTGAACGAGGCGCGATGATCGCGCTCGCCTTTTCCGCCGCGGTCGCCGGCGTCGACGCGTACGTCGTGCAAGTCGAGACCGACTCGGCGGCCGGCGTGCCCGCTTTCGGGATCGTCGGGCTGCCCGACCGCGCCCTCAACGAGTCGCGCGACCGCGTGCGCGCCGCGATCGTGAACTCCGGCTTCGGCTTTCCGCCCGGCCGATTGCTGGTGAACCTCGCGCCGGCGGACATGCGCAAGACGGGCGTGGGCTTCGACCTGCCCATCGCGCTGGCGCTGTTGGCGACCGACGAACAGGTACCCGCGGCGGCGCTGCGCGCGTACGTCGCGTGCGGCGAGCTCGCGCTGGACGGCGGCGTGCGGGCCGTGCCGGGGGTCCTGGCCATGACGTTGGCGGCGAAGCGGGCCGGGTTCTCGCGCGTCCTCGTCGCCGAGGCGAACCGCGACGAAGCGGCGCTGGTCGACGGCATCGACGTCTACGCGGTTCCGGGATTGGCCGAAGCGGTCGCCGTGGTGCTCGAGAACGGCGCGCGGTTCCGGCGGCGCGGGGCAACCGTGCTGGTGCCCGACGAGCGGCCCGCGTGCGGCGACTACCTCGACGTGCGTGGGCAAGTCGTCGCGAAGCGGGCGCTCGAGATCGCCGCGGCCGGCGGCCACAACCTCGTGCTCGTCGGACCGCCCGGCTGCGGCAAGACGATGCTGGCGCGACGGCTGCCCTCGATCTTGCCCGCCATGACGAGCGCCGAGGCGCTCGACGTGACGAGCGTCTACAGCGTGGCCGGCCTGCTCGGCGCACGCCCGCGCGTCGTCACCACGCGGCCCTTTCGCGCACCGCACCACACCGCGAGCCGCGTCGCGCTGATCGGGGGCGGTTCCAATCCGCGGCCCGGCGAAGTGTCGTTGGCGCAACACGGCGTGCTGTATCTCGATGAGCTGGCGGAGTTCACGCGCTCGACCCTCGAAGTGCTGCGCCAGCCGCTCGAGGAAGGGACGGTCACGATCGCGCGCGCGGCCGGCACGCTGTCGTTTCCCGCGCGCTTCATGCTGGTGGCCTCGATGAACCCGTGTCCGTGCGGCTTTCGCGGCGTGCGCGGCTCCGATTGCCACTGCGACGACGCCGTCGTACAGCGCTATCTCGGCAAGCTGTCCGGACCGCTGCTCGACCGCATCGACTTGCACGTCGCCGTCTCGCGCGTATCGTTCGACGAGTTGACCGACCGCGAGGCCGGAGAGAGCTCCGCCACGATTCGTGCGCGCGTCGAAGCGGCGCGCGGGCTGCAAACCAAACGCTACGAGCGCTGCGCGTATGCAACGAACGCGTCGATCCCGGCTGCGGACATGCGCGTTCGCTGTCCCCTCGAGGCCGACGCGCTCGCGCTGCTCGAGGGCGCGGTCAGCCGCGGCACCCTGAGCGCCCGCGCGTTCGACCGCGTGGCCCGGTTGGCGCGCACCATCGCCGACCTGGCCGGATCGGCTCGCATCGAGCGAACGCACGTCGCCGAAGCGCTCGTGTACCGCGGCGCGACCGCCCGCACACCGGCGGCCGCGTGAAGCGGGGGTCGTGCGCAGCGCTCAGACGCGCGACAAGCCGGACGGCGCGCCGACGGCGCGAATCTCGCGCTTGCGCCGAACCGTACGCTGAGATTTTGCTGAGAACGTCGCGGCGCGCGAGACGTTTCATCGTCTTCACAGCGTGCCGCGATACATGATGCGTGATGGTCGCTTTCGCACTCGGCACGGGGCTCGCAACCGCGGCGCTCGCGACGGATACGCCTCCCGCTTGGCAGGCCTTCTCGCAAGCGTGGGCACAGAGCGGCGCGTTCAGCGCGCGCATCACCGCCTACGAGCGGCGCGGCACGCGCGCCGAGACGATCGTCGTGGACTATAACTACCAATCGCCGGCGCACGCGACGGTCCGGGTCGTGCAAGGCCCCAACCGCGGCGCGATTCTCGTCTGGGACGGCGGCGCGACCTTGCAAGCGCACCTCGGCGGCGGCCTGTTGTACGGGCTCTCGAAATCGATCCCGCTTCACGACCCGAGCGTCGAGTCGCCGCGCGGTTCGTCGCTCGACGAGCTGAGCTACGCCTCGATCCTGCGCCACGGCGACACGACGCCGGGCACCTCGTCCGAACAAGCCGGCGAGACGATCGGCGGCGTCTCCACGGACGCGGTCTCGCTCACGCCCGCGGACCCGGCGGCCGACGGCGGCCTGACCCGTGAGGTCGTCGAGATCGCGACCACGACGCACCTACCGCTGCGTATCCGCGGCTACGAAGGTACGACGCTCGTCCGGCAGATCGACTTCGCGAACGTCGCGCTCAAACGCTGAGCCGTAGAACGGCCGCGCGTTAGTGCGCGGGCCGGAACCAGAGCCCGAGGTGCCGGCGTTCCGGCGCCGCCTCGGGTTCGTCCACGGCGGGGCGCTGCACTTCCCGCAGCGGCGGCAGCACCGTGATCTCGTTCGGATCGACGACCGACCGATCGTGAGCGCGACGGCGAATCATCCGGTCGCGCACGTCCGAGGTCAGCGAACGCCGCAGCGTGCTGTACCCGTCGATCCACGACGCCTTCGGCTTCGCGTAGGTCATCGGGACGTGCGTCACGTCCAGGTGGTTCGGTGTCCACCAGGCCGAAACCGCCACCAACTCCTCGTGCGTGCGTCGTTCCACTGCTCGTACCGCCTCCGTTGTTCTCTTCTTCCCTCGCCAGCAGGCTCGGCAAACGGGCATTCGGCCCGCTGCGCGTGAGCGTTTGATGAGGAAACGTCGGCGGCGGACGTTACGGCGTCGTCGGGTCGAACTTTTTCGGCAAGCCTTGCCAGCACTGGAAGTACTCGGCTTGCAGGGTCGCCGACTCGAGCGCGGCCCGGGTCGGGTGCAGTACCAGTCGCGTCTCGAACATGAAGGCCAGGGTGTCGCCGATCTTGGCCGCCTTCGCGGTGTCGGCGGCGCTGGCGCGCGCGTGCGTGTCGGCGTCGGGGCCGTGCGCGCTCATCGAGTTGTGCAAGCTGGCGCCGCCGGGAACGAAGCCCTCTTCCTTCGCGTCGTAGACGCCGTGCACCAGGCCCATGAACTCGCTGGCGACGTTGCGGTGGAACCACGGCGGGCGGAAGGTGTCCTCGGCGACCTGCCAGCGCGGCGGGAAGATGACGAAGTCGATCTCGTCCGCGCCGCCGGGCGCCCCGGGCGACTGCAGCACCAAGAAGATCGACGGATCGGGATGGTCGTAGCTGATCGAGCCGATCGTGTTGAAGCGGCGCAGGTCGTACGCGTAGGGCGCGTAGTTGCCGTGCCAGGCAACGACGTCGAGCGGTGAGTGGTCGATCGGCGCCGACCACAGGTTGCCCTGGAACTTGGTGATCAGCGCGAAGTCGCCGGTGACGTCCTCGTACCACGCGACCGGCGCGCGAAAATCGCGCGGGTTCGCCAGACCGTTGGAGCCGATCGGCCCCAAGTCCGGCAGCCGGAAGGCCGCGCCGTAGTTCTCGCAGACGTACCCGCGCGCGGTGCCGTCGAGCAGCTCGACGCGGAAGCGCACGCCGCGCGGAACGACCACGATCTCGTTCGGGCCGAGCTCGAGCAAGCCGAACTCGGTCGCGACGCGCAGTCGGCCCTCTTGCGGCACGATCAGCAGCTCGCCGTCGGCGTCGGCGAAGAAGCGCCCCGCCATCGAACGGTTGGCCACGTACAAGTGCACCGCGGCGCCGCTCATCCCGGCCGGATCGCCGTTGCCGGCCATCGTGAACAGCCCCTCGACGAAATCCGTCGGCCGCGACGGCGCGGGCAGCGGGTCCCAGCGCAGCTGGTTGGGCGTCGTCGCGAGGTCGCCGAACCGGCTCACGATCGCGCCGTTGTCGATCCGCGCGAACGGGCGGTGCATCGCCGACGGACGGATGCGGTAGAGCCAGCTGCGCCGGTTGACCGCGCGCGGCAGCGTGAACGCCGTCCCCGAGAGCTGCTCGGCGTAAAGGCCGTACGGCGGCCGTTGCGGCGAGTTGCGCCCGACCGGCAGCGCGCCCGGGAGCGCCTCGGTCGCGAACTCGTTGCCGAAGCCGGACTGGTAGGCCAGCGCGGTCGCCGGCGGCGTCAGCGTGGAGCTCATCGGCTAGGTCGGCGCCGGCAACACGCCGCGGCGGATCTGGTCCTCTTCGATCGACTCGAACAGCGCGCGGAAGTTGCCCTCGCCGAACCCGTCGTCGCCCTTGCGCTGGATGAACTCGAAGAAGATCGGGCCGAGCACGGTCGCCGAGAAGATCTGCAGCAGCACTTTGGTGGTGCCACCGTTCGCGACGCCCTCGCCGTCGATGAGGATGCCGCGCTCGCGCAGCCGCTCGAGCGGCTCCCCGTGTCCGGGCAAGCGGCTTTCGGTCTTCTCGTAGTAGATGGCCGGCGGCGCCGGCATGAACGACAGCCCACCGGCGCGCAGCGCGTCGACGCTGGCGTAGATGTCGCGCGCACCGAGCGCCACGTGTTGAATGCCCTCGCCCGAATACGCGCGCAAGTATTCTTCGATCTGGCTGCGATCGTCGGCCGACTCGTTGATCGGGATGCGGATCTTGCCGTCGGGGCTGGTCATCGCCCGCGAGAACAAGCCCGTCATCTTGCCTTCGATGTCGAAGTAGCGAATCTGCCGGAAGCCGAACAGGTTGGCGTAGAAGTCGGACCAGACGTCCATCCGGCCGCGGTGGACGTTGTGCGTGAGGTGGTCGATGTAGTGCAGCCCCGCGCCGGCCGGGTTGGGATTGCGCTCGCCGAGCCACTCGAACTCGGCGTCGTACGCGGTCTTCCCGTCGCGATAGCGGTCGACGAAGTACAGCAGCGAGCCGCCGATGCCGACGATGGCCGGCGCGTCGATCGTCTTCTGCGAGGCGGGCAGCTGCGCGGCTTCGGCGCCGGCGGCCGTGGCGTGCCGCAGCGCATGCTGCGCGTCGACGACGCGCCACGCCATCGAAGAGGCGCACGGACCGTGCTCGGCGGCGAACGCGATCGCCTGCGAGCCGGGTTCGGAGTTGGCCAGGAAGTTGACGTCGCCCTGACGCCAGAGCGTGATGGCCTTCGTCTTGTGGCGCGCCACCGGCGTGAAGCCCATGCGGCGGAACAGGTCGTCGAGCACCTGCGGCTCGGGGTGCGCGAACTCGACGAACTCGAAGCCGTCGGTCCCGGCCGGATTCTGGTCGGAGATCGTGGCGGGCGGCGCGTTGTGCGGATAGGGACCCATGGCGGTGCTCTCTTCCTGGTCTCGCCGGGATAGTTACATTTGAAACTATCCGCGTCCGTGGTATCGTAGGACCCACATGCCGACCCCGTCAAGAGTCCGCCCCCCGGCACCGGCCGGCGAGCCCTTCGAACTCGGCCGCTTTCTCCCGTACCGCTTATCGGTGATCACCGAACAGGTCAGCCGGCTGGTCGCCAGCACGTACGCCGACCGCTTCGGCTTGAGCGTGCCCGAGTGGCGGGTCGTCGCGCACCTGGGCTACTCGACCAGCCTGAGCGCGCTGGCGATCGCGGAGCGGACGGCGATGGACAAGGTCAAGGTCAGCCGCGCGCTGGCCCGGTTGACGGCCCGGCGGCTGGTGCGCCGCGAGGTCAACCCGCGCGACGGCCGCGGCGCGATCCTGACCTTGACGCCGAGCGGCCGTTCGGTCTACGAGCGCATCGTTCCGGCCGCGCTGGCGATGGAACGCGAGATCCTCGACGCGCTCGATCCGCACGAGGTCGCGCAGCTCACCGCACTGCTGGACCGCCTGGAGGCGCACGTCACGCGGCTCGACGACGCCGACGAGCGCGAGGCGGCCGGCTAGACGGCGAGCGCCGCACGCACCTCGTCGGCCGCCAGGGCCGCGAGCGGCCGCGGTTCGGCCGGCTGCGCGTCATCGCGGATCGCGCGGTCCCACCAACCGACGTCGTGCCAGCGGCCGAACTTGAACCCCGTGCGCCGATGGACGCCGATGCGGCGGAAGCCCGCCGCTTCGTGCACCGCGACGCTGGCCGGGTTCGGCAGGGCGATCCCCGCGTACGCGCGCTGGTAGCCTTGCAACGCGAGAATCGCGAACAGCGCGCGGTAGAGACGCGACCCGATGCCGCGTCCGCGAAACGCCGGCGCCACGTAGATCGAGACGTCGACGTCCCAGCGATACGCGGGGCGCGAGCGGTGCGGCGCGGCGTAGCCGTAACCGGCGATCGCGCCGTCGACCTCGGCCGTCAGCCACGCATGTCGCTCGAGCGCCGCGCGCACGCGTTCGCCCATCTCGTCGGCGCCGGGCGCGCGTTCTTCGAACGAGATGATGGTCTGGGCGACGATCGGCCCGTAGATCGCGGCGAACGCCGCACCGTCCGCGGGCCGCGCCACGCGCACCGCCAGCTCGCTCAACCCGTCAACCTCCGCAAGAACGCGGCGTGATCGTAGGAGTTGGAGCGTCCGTACTTCACGACCACCAGGTCGTCCGCCGGCAAGACGTATAACGCTTGGCCGCCGGCGCCGCTGGCGTAGACGATGTCCGGCCGCTGTTCGAGCGGGCTCAGCCACCAGGCCAAACCGTAGCGCGGGTTCGCCGCCGACCCGACGAAGCACGCCGCCAGCGCGTCGCGCGGCACGATCGAGGTTCCGTTCCGGTCGCCGCCGTCGCGCACCAGCTGCCCGTACTTCAGCCACTCACCGGCCGCCACGAACGCGCCGGTCGGCAGCGGCTGCGTCCCGTCGCGCAGCGTGCGCCAACTGCCGATCTGCAGCCCGATCGGGTCGAGCAGCCGCTCGCGCAGATACGCGTGCGGGGTGCGTCCGCGCGCCTCGAGCTTGCGCGCGAGCACCGCGCCGAATACTTGCAGCGGGATGCCGCCGTAGGTGAACTTCGCGCCCGGCGGATCCTTGAGCACGACGGCCAGTGCCTTCTCGTACGTCGGCACCGCGCTGCCCAGGCCGCCGAAACCGATCCCGCTGGTCAACTGCAGCAGCTCGCGCAGGGTGACGCGCCGCTTCACGGCGTCGGCGGCCCAGTCGGCAATCGTCGCGCCGACCGGTTCGTCGAGCGCGAGCAATCCCTCGCGCTCGGCGAGCACGGCCAGCACGCCCCAGAAGCTCTTCGTCCCGCTGTAGAGCGGATGCGGACGCGCCGCGTTCCAGCCCGCACCGTAGCGTTCGAGCACGACCTCACGGCCGCGCAGCGCGATCAGCGCGTCGAGCTGATGGCGCTCGGCGTAGGCGAGCGCGGCGTCGAGGTTCATGCGGGATCGTTCGGCGAAGACCGGCGCGTGCATCCCGAGGCCGAACGGCTGATCGCCAGCCTACGCTTGCAGCCGCACCCCGAGGGCGGCTGGTTTCGCGAGACCTACCGCAGCGCGGAACTCGTCTCGACCGACCGTGGGACCCGGCGCAGCGCGACGACCTCGATCTACTTCTTGCTCACCGACGCGGCGTTCTCGGCCTTTCACCGGCTCGCGTCCGACGAGACCTGGCACTTCTACCGCGGCGATCCGGTGACGATCGAGATGATCTCACCGAGCGGCCATCACGAACGGCGCGTCCTCGGCACGGGCGACGCGTGGCAGGCGACGGTGCCGGCCGGCACGCACTTCGCCTCGCACGTCGACGTCGCGGGCGGCTACGCGCTGGTCGGCTGCGACGTCGCGCCGGGGTTCGAGTTCGCCGAGTTCCACCTCACCACGCGCGCGACGCTGACCGCCGCCTATCCGCAGTTCGGCCCGTTGATCGCGCGTTACACGCGCTGAGGAACGGCGGCCAGCGCGTACTGCATCGGGTCGGCCTGCGCGTCGCGCGTGACCAAGCCGCGCGCGCGCAAGTGCTCGAGGTGCGCGAGCGTCTCGGCGACGGCGAACTGCTGGTGCGCGGCCGGGAGCGCCTCGAACGGATCCCCGCGCCGGCGCCAGAGCAGGCCGCGCGCGACGCCGGCCGCGCTGGTCGCACCGTTGCCGAGCACCGCCAGCACTTGCGCTTCGCGATGGTCGTGGTGCGCGAGCAGCTCCTGTGCGCGGCCCGGCAGATCGGCGAACGGCTCGCCGTGCGCCGGCAGCGCGCCGCGCGAGGGCAGCGCCGCGATCTTGCGCAGCGAGTCGACGTAGTTGCCGAGCGGATCGCCGCGTCCGTCGCGCCAGATTCCGACGTGCGGCGTCACCGGGTCGAGCACGTGATCGCCCGTCAGCACCTTGCCGCTGATCTCGTCGACGAAGCACAGGTGTCCGGGCGTGTGGCCCGGCGTCCACACCGCGCGCAGGCGTCCGACCTGCGCGTTGTCCTCCAGCAAGTCGGTCGGCTCGGCCAGCTCCGTGCGATGGTGCTGCAAGTCGTCTTCGATCCCGCCCACGATCTCGAATCCGTTGCGCGCGATCCAGGCGTCGGCGGCGGCGTCGAACGCCTGCGGATCGCCGACGTGCGCTTGCGCGACGTCCCAGTCGCGCGGGTGCATCGCCAAGTGCGGCACGCCGGCGCGCCGCAGCGTGCCCGCCAGTCCGTAGTGGTCGAAGTGAACGTGCGTGATCAGCAAACGCCGCACGTCGGCGAGCGTCCGGCCGACCTCGGCCAAGCCGGCGTGCAGCGCCGCCAGCACGTCGTCGGCCTTCCAGCCGCAGTCGACCAGCGTCCACCCGCCGAGCAGACTGTCCTCGACCAGGTAGCCGTTGACGTAGCGCATCGGGTTCCCGGCCATCGGAAGCCGGATCTGAACGATGCCGTCACCCAGGGTCGAGACGAGCGGGTAGTCGTGCGCCATACCGACGCGCCAATTCGTCGGATGGCGGCGGCCACCCGCCCGTCCTATTCGGCCGGGGCGTTCGCCCCGCTGCCGGTATCGGGGCCGATCCAGACGGTCTGCACGTTGACGAACTCGCGAATCCCGAAGGCCGAGAGCTCGCGACCGTGGCCGCTCTTCTTGACGCCGCCGAACGGCAGCCGTGGATCGGACGCCGTCATCCCGTTGATGAACACGTTGCCGGATTGCAAGCGCATCGCCAGCTTCTGCGCGCGCGCGACGTCGCGCGTCCACAGGTTGCCGCCCAGGCCGTAGCGCGAGTCGTTGGCGAGCGCGACGGCCTGCTCCGCGTCGCGCGCGCGAAACAGCGCCGCGGCCGGCCCGAACGTCTCTTCGGTCGCCATCCGCATCCCGGGCGTGACGTCGCCGACGACGGTGGCCGGATAGAACGCGCCCGGACCGATCGGGATCTCGCCGCCGAGCAGCAGCCGCGCGCCGGCGTCGGCGGTCTCGCGCACCTGCGCGTCGAGCGCCTCGCGCAGGTCGGCGCGCGCGAGCGGGCCCAGCGTCGTCGCGCGGTCGAGCGGATCGCCGAGCTTGAGCTTGCGCGCCTCGCGCACGAAGCGCTCCGCGAACGCGTCGTAGACGACGTCCTCGATGATGAACCGCTTGGCCGCGATGCAGCTCTGTCCGTTGTTCTGGAAGCGCGCCTTGACGCCGACCTTCGCGGCCTGGTCGAGATCGGCGTCGGCGAGCACGATGAACGCGTCCGAGCCGCCCAGCTCGAGGACCGTCTTCTTGATCGCACGCCCGGCCAGCTCGCCGACCGACGAGCCGGCGGACTCGCTGCCGGTCAGCGTCACCGCCGCCACCCGCTCGTCGAGCACGATCGGCCCCATCTCCTTGCCGCCGACGACCAGCGTCGAGAACGCTCCGGCCGCGAGACCGCCGCTCTGGAAGATCTCCTCGAGCGCCAGCGCGCAGCCGGTCACATTGGCCGCGTGCTTGAGCACGACGACGTTGCCGGCCATCAACGCCGGGGCGGCCGCGCGCACGACCTGCCAGAACGGGAAGTTCCACGGCATGATCGCGAGCAGCACCCCGAGCGGCCGGAACGCGACGTAGCTGCGGGTCGCGTTCGAAGGCGCGTTCTCGTCGGCGAGCAACCGTTCGCCGTTGGCCGCGAACCACTCGCACGCGACCGCACATTTCTCGACCTCGGCTTCGGCCTCGACGATCGGCTTGCCCATCTCGCGCGTCGCCAGGTCGGCCAGCGACTTCTTGCGGACGCGCAGCACGCGTGCGATCGCGCGCAGCCGCTCGGCCCGGACCGCGAAAGGCTGCTCGCGCCAGCGTGCGGCTTCGGCGACCGCCGCGTCGAGCCGCGCGTCGATGGTGGCCTGCTGGTGCACGTCGTAGTGCGCCAGCACCTCGCCGGTGGTGGGATTACGCGTCTGGATGGACGCCGGACGGGAAGCCGTAGTCGTCATGCCTTCATGTGCCCTATTCCGGACACGAATGTCACGTGCTCGCGCGCACGACCTCACGCTCGGCAGCGGCCGCCGCACGCTGCGCCGACGTCGCCACGCGGTGACAGCTCGGGCACAACGTCTCGAGATTGTCGAGATGGTGCGCGCACGAGAGCTGTCCGTGCTTTCCGATGCACGGAACCACATGGTTCACTTCGAGCCGCGCGGTCTTCTTGGCCGCCCGCCAAGCACGCATGGCGGCCAGGTAGCGCGGCCGCGAGCGAAACGCAGTCGCACTGGGCCGTTTTGGCGCGCTCGCGCCGCAGCGCCGGCAGCGGTAGCGATCGCGCCGCTTTGCCGTCCGGCGAGCGACCGACCACCAATGGTTGGCCCAGAACGCGTCGTTGCAGCGATCGCTGCACCACATGCGCCGGCGCGACGGCAACGGCGTCGCACACCACGCGCACGCACCGTCGGCCGACGGCGGCGCCAGCGAACAGACCGCCAGCAGTTCGTCACGCTTGGTCACGCGCTCAGTGCTTGCGCGGGATGCGCGCCACCAGCTCGAAGCGCGTGCCGATCGGGTCGGTGAAGAACACCGCCCAATAGCGGTCCTCGTGCTCCCAGAACTCGACCTCGCGCGCGCCGATCGCGCGCAGCTCGTCCATCCAGCCTTCGAGCCCTTCGCGCGGCATCGCGAACGCGATGCGCGTGCGCGGCACGACCATGTCGGCGTCCTCGATGACGCCGAAGAACGCACCGGCACGGCCGTCCGTCGCGTCCTCGTACCACTCGACGGCGTTGTAGCGCTCGGCATCGGCGTCGTACCAGTCGCCGCGCGGATCGACGTAGCTGTAGGCCTTGCGCGTGAGCCCGAGCTTCGGCAGCAGCGCCGCGTAGAAGCTCTCCACCGCGGCCAGCGAGGGCACCCGCAAGTCGACGTGGTCGAAGCCGCGGAAGGCCACGATCAGCGCAGCGCCGGTTGGCCGAGGTCCTCGGCCGCGAGCGCGGGCGACCCTTCACCGCTCAAGAACACGCCCAGCTGCGAGACCGAGAACTGCATCCCGGTCCAGAAGCGGCCGAACTCGCCGAAGCGCGCCGACGCCTCGTCGAAGCGCATCGCGTAGACGAGCTTCTTGAAGACCAACGGATCGTCGGCGTACAGGTCGACGCCCCACTCCCAATCGTCGAACCCGATCGAACCCGAGATCACCTGGGTGACGTGGCCGTGGAACGAGCGCCCGATCTTGCCGTGCTCGAGCATCATCGCGGCGCGCTGCGCGTACGGGGTCGAGTACCAGTTGTCGGCGCCGTCGCGCTTCTTGTTCATCGGATAGAAGCAGACGTAGCGGCGGCGTGGGATGCGCGCCCACAGCCGGCCGGCGTTGCGCGGCTCTTGCGCCGCCTCGTCGAGCATCGCGTCGAAGGCGGCGTTCCACTCCTCGCCGTGCGGCTTGAGCCCACGGTCGCGCAGCTCGGCGTGGATCTTCGCCGTGTGCTCGTAGAGGCCGAGCTCGAGCATCGAGACGTACGACTCGAGCGATTCGAGGTAGTCGCGTACAGCGAGCTTGTCGACCTGCGCCTGCATCTCGCCCAGCGCGTCGAAGGAGCGCGCGTAATGGGTCAGCAGCAAGTCGCCTTTGTGGCCGAGCAGCTGCGCCAGCCCCAAGTCCGCATCGGCGTCGCGCGCCAACGTCGCGAAGAGCGCCTGCGCCTCGCGTTCGATCGCGGCGCGCCGGTCGGCGTCCAGCGCGTCCCAACGGCGACGATCGAAGCGGAACATGCGGTGCAGGATCGCCCAGCCGTCGAGCGACTCCGGAACGTTGGGGTGTCTCACGGTGCGGTCTCCTTCGTCGCCGCCGACGGCGCCCCGCTTCGGCCGCGCAGCTCGTCGCGCAGCATCTCGGGCCGCTCGCGGTACTTCGACCACAGTTGTGGCATATGTGCGATGTCGCTGAGAATCCGCGCCAAGCCCGCGTTGACGGGCGCCGCGACTCCGGCGTCGCGCGCGGCGCGCGCGACCGCGCCGTTGAGGTACTCGACCTCGGTCTGGTGTTTCGCGCCGCGCAGGTCGAGCAGCAGCGAAGGCGGCTTGTCGCCGCGGGCGCCCGCGATGCGGCCGGCCAGCGCGGTTCGCGCCAGCGGCGTCGGCAGGCTGGCCGCCGCCAGCAGCGCGCGCACCGGATAGCGCGGCAGGTCGATCGCCTTGATCCCCAGCGCCTTCATCGTCGCGCGCACCTCGCGCAGCATCCGGATCTCGAGCGCGAAGATCTCGTCTTCGCGAACCAGGCGCTCGGGCAGCATGTCCAGGATCGCGCAGCTGGCGTTGGCGACGACGTTGAGCGCGAGCTTCGACCACTTGAGCGCGCGGTAGTCGGCCACGGCGCTGACGGGCAGGTCCGTCGCGCCGAAGGCGGCCAACAGCCAGTTGTGCGCGTTGGCGCCGACCGGCGCGAACGCGATCCCGCCGCCGCGCGCCGCGACCCCCTGGCCGCTCGCGTCGCGCTCGACCGGGACGGTCAGCGCGGCGCTGACGACGCTGTCGGCACCGAACGCCTGGGCCAGCAGCTCCTCGTTGCCGATGCCGTTCTGCGGCGTGAGGATCGTCGTCGCGGACGGGTCGCGCAGCCCGCGCCGCAGCGTTTGTATCGCGCCCGGCGTGTCGTAGGCTTTGACCGTCACGATCGCGAGGTCGACCTCGACCGGAACGACGTCTTCGAGCGCTCGGGGCGCGTACATGACCTCGTTGCCGATGCCGCGCAGCTGCTCGCCGAGATAGGTTCCGACGGCACCCGCGCCGACGACGTAGACGCGCATGCGCCTAGCGCCCCGTGCTGCCGAAGCCGCCTTCGCCGCGCGCGCTCACGCCGAGCGCGGCGACCTCGCGAAAGGCCGCCTGCACGACCGGCGCCACGACGAGCTGCGCGATGCGTTCACCGCGCCGCACGACGAACGGCTCGGTGCCGAAGTTCGCCAAGATCACGCCGACCGCACCGCGATAGTCGCTGTCGATCGTCCCGGGGCTGTTCAAGCACGTCACGCCGAAGCGGAGCGCGAGGCCACTGCGCGGTCGCACCTGCACCTCGTACCCGGGCGGGACCTCGAGCGCGAAGCCGGTCGGGACGAGCGCGCGCTCGCCCGGCGCGAGCACCAGATCGGCCGGGACGGCCGCCACGACGTCGGCGCCGGCGGCGCCGCCGCTCATGTAGGCGGGAAGCGGCAGCCCGTCGCCTTCGGGGAGCCGCACGACCGCGATGTGGGGCGTCATTTCGCCAACAGCTCTTCGAGCTCGGCGCGGAAGCTGGCCACGTCGCGGAAATCACGGTAGACGCTGGCGAAGCGCACGTACGCGATCGCGTCGAGCCCCTTGAGCGCTTCCATCAGCTTCTCGCCGATGAGCGAGGCCGGTACCTCGCTCTCACCACGGGCGAAGAGCTCGCGCTCGATCACGGCGACCGTCTCTTCCATGCGCGCCTCGGAGACCGGGCGCTTCTCGCACGCCCGGCGCAGCCCGCTGAGGACCTTGTCGCGGTTGTACTGCTCGCGCCGCCCGTCTTTCTTCACGACGAACAGACGAGGCGCTTCCATCCGCTCGTAGGTCGTGAACCGGTGCTTGCAACCGAGACACTCCCGACGCCGGCGGACGGAGTTGTCGTCATCGCGCGAATCGACGACGCGAGTCTCGTTCTTGCGACAGTGCGGGCAGAGCAGGTCGAGTCGGTCCTCTCGGGGCGGCACCCCCTAGATGTTGTGGTGCCCGTCCAGTATAGCCCGAACCGAGGGTGTTCGGCTATGCCGCTCCTAGGAAGCGGCGCCGATCTTGAACATCTTCGTCCCGCACACGGGGCACTTGCCCTCGGTCGCGGGGCGGCCATTCTTCATCTGGATCTGCTGCGCGTCTTTGATTTCGCGCTTGGTCTTGCACTTGACGCAGTACGCTTCGGCTGCCATGGCTCGGTCGTCTTCCCCCTTAGAACGGCCCAGTCCGCACAGGCGGACCGTGATCGCCGAGGCCCGTTACGGGTGCCACCGGTGAATCCCTTGGAGGGAGCCCCCTCGCCGTGACGATTCCTCCGCGTGAACGAGCAGCGTGGACGGGTTGGAACGCCGTTGGATCGCTCGCTCGGAGCTGGACGGCTGGTGCGGGGAGCGTCTGGCGGAGGCCGCGTTGGAGGGGCTGTGGGTGGCGGGGACGCTCGACGGCCTGGCCGCGCCGTGCGTGGCGATCGTGGGGACGCGGGCGCCCTCCGACGAGGGGCGACGCCGCGCACGGCGCCTTGCGGAGGCCCTCGGGCGAGCCGGTGTCGCGGTCGTCTCGGGCCTCGCGCTGGGAATTGACGGGGCGGCCCACGAGGGCGCCTTGGCGGCCGGGGCGCCGACCCTCGGCGTGCTCGGGGGTGGCCACGGTCACTTCTTCCCGCCGCGCCATCGGGAGCTGGGCGCCCGGCTGATCGCGGCCGGCGGCGCGGTCGTCTCGCCGTTCGCCCCGGACGTCGCCCCGAAGCCGTGGATGTTCCTGGCCCGCAACGCCGTGATCGCCGCGCTGGCCGACGCGGTGGTCGTGGTGGAGGCCGCCGCCCGCAGCGGGGCGCTCAACACGGCCGGCCACGCCGCCGACCGCGGCATCCCGGTCCTGGCCTTCCCCGGCGACGTCGACCGCCCCAAAGCGGCAGGCTGCAACGCCCTCATCCGCGACGGCGCCACCCTCGTCCGGGACGCCGACGACGTCCTCGCCGCGCTGCCCGGCGGTCTCGTCTCGCGGTCGCCCAGCGACGCGGCCGACGCCGATCGACCGGATGCACTCGCCGGCGACACGGCCGCGGTGCGCCGCATCGTCGGTGCACTCGCCGACGGCGCACGCGATGCCGCGACGCTGGCCGATCACCTCGCGCTCCCGCCCGCCGAGCTGCTCGCGCTCCTCGGCGAACTGGAAGCCGACGGCCGCATCATCGCCGGCACCGACGGCTACGCCCTCGCACGCGGTTGACGCGCACGACACGGGCAGCGAGGAGAGAATGCTCGCGTGAGGGTGCGGCGAACGCGCGCGCATGCACATCCGGCTGATCGCCGTTGGGAAGGTGCGCGAGCACTACATCGCCGAGGCGCTGGCGGACTTCCGCACGCGATTGCGGCCGTATCATCGGCTCGAGGAGATCGAGGTGCGCGCGGCCGACGGCTCCGATCCGGCGCGCGCGATGCAGACCGAGGGCGAGGCGATCCTCAAGCTGCTCGACCCGGCCGATCACGTCTGGCTGTTGGAGCGCGGCGGCGAGAGCTTCGGCAGCGAGGAGCTGGCGCGGCGCCTCGAGCGGTTGCCGCATGACGGGATCGCCCGGTTGACGCTGATCGTCGCGGGGACCTACGGAGCCTCGGAGGCCGTCCTCCGGCGGGCCGACCTGCGTTGGTCGTTGTCCCCGTTGACGCTCTTGCACGAGTGGGCGCGCGCCCTGGTGCTGGAGCAACTGTACCGCGCGGCGAAGATCGCCCGCGATGAACCCTACCACCACTGAGGAGAACGCGCTGCTCTCGCTAGACGACCTCGCCGCCCGCTTCGCGGAGGCGGCGCGCGCGCTCTGGCCCGAGGGCAGCCCGGTGGTGCAGTTCGAGCCGCCGCGGCGCGCCGAGTTCGGCGACGTTGCGACCAACGTCGCTTTCGGTCTGGCCCGGGTGGCCCGCCGCAAGCCGCAAGAGATCGCCGAGGCGCTGATCGAGCGCGCCCTGACCGATCCCGGGGTGCGCGCGACGGTCGCCGACGCGACCGCGACCGCCGGCTTCGTCAACCTGCGGTTGGTCCCGGCCTTCTGGCAGCGCGTCGTCGGCGACGTGCTCCGCGCCGGCGCCGACTACGGCAAGGCGGCGCCCAACGGCGAGCGCATCTCGCTCGAGTTCGGCAGCGCGAACCCGACCGGACCGCTGGTCGTCGTGCAAGGCCGCACGCTCTCGATCGGCGACACGCTGGCCAAGACGATGCGCCATGCCGGCTACCACGTCTTCACCGAGTGGATCATCAACGACGCCGGCTCGCAGATGGATCAGCTCGGCCTGTCGGTCTACGCGCGTTACCACCAGCTGTTCGATCCGCACTACCCGTTCCCCGACGAGGGCTATCCGGGCGACTACCTGATCCCGATCGCCGAAGCGCTGCGCGCGCGCGACGGCGAGAAGTGGCTGCGCGTGTCGGCGGCCGCGGCGATTCCGCCGCTGGCGACCTTCGCGCGGGACATGCTGGTGGCGGGACAACAGGCGGTCGCGCACCGCTTCGGCGTCGACTTCGACCTCTGGCAGTCGGAGAAGGCACTGCACGAGGCCGGCGCGATCGAGCGCGGCATCGAGCGGCTGCGCGAGCTGGGCGTCCTGTACCAGCGCGACGGCGCGACCTGGCTGCGCACGAAGGACGCCGGCGACGACGACGATCGCGTGGTCATCCGCAGCGACGGGCGCCCGACGTATTTCGCCAACGACGTCGCCTATCATTACGAGAAGCTGCAGCGCGCAGATCACGTCATCGACATCCTCGGCCCGGATCATCACGGCTACATCGCGCGGCTGGCGGCGCTGGCGAACGCGTACGGCCGTCCCGGCGCGATCGAGGTCCTGATCGCCCAACAGATCACGCTCAAGCGCGGCGAGGAGATCCTCTCGATGTCCAAGCGCGCCGGCACCCTCGTCACGCTCGAAGAGGTGATCGACGAGGTCGGCGTCGACGCCGCGCGCTTCTTCTTCGTCATGCTCTCGACCGACCAGCCGCTGACGTTCGATCTCGAGCTGGCCAAGAAGCAGTCGAACGACAACCCCGTCTACTACGTCCAGTACGGCCACGCCCGCATCGCCTCGGTGCTCCGGCGCGCGCGCGAGTCGCACGCCGCGATGCTGACCGCCGCCGAACGCGCCGACGGCCTCGACGCGCTGACCGATCCGGCCGAGCTGGCGCTGATCCGGCATCTGGCGGAGTTCCCGGCGACGATCGCCGGCGCGGCCCGCGCGCGCGCACCGCACCGCCTGCCGAAGTACGCGCGCGACCTGGCCGCCGAGTTCCATCAGTTCTACGACGCCTGCCGCGTGCTCACCGACGATGCGCCGCAGACCACGGCGCGGTTGGCGCTCGTGCTGGCGACGAAGACCGTGCTGGCGACGACGCTGGCGCTGTGCGGCGTGAGCGCACCCGAGCAGATGTAACGTACCTGGGCGTGCGTACTATCCGGGCCGCCCGGCGTAGCGTATGATGGCGTCCATGCGCCCGCGCATCCCCTCGTCCGCTTGGTATCTTGCCGTGCCGGCCATCACGTTCGTGGTGACGGTCGTCTCGGCGGCGAACCGGTCGACGCCCTCGATGTTCATCCAGCCGCTCGAGTTCGAGTTCGGCTGGAGCGCGGCGACGATCGCCTTCGCGATCGCCGTCGGGATCGCGCTGTTCGGCTTGATGGGCCCCTTCGCGGCATCGTTCATGAACAAGTACGGCGCGCGCCGCGTGGTCGCGATCGCGCTCGCCATTCTGGCGGTCTCGTCGTTCGCGTCGATCTTCATGACCGCGGCGTGGCAGCTGGTGCTGCTGTGGGGCTTCCTCTCGGGCATCGGAACCGGCGCCATCGGCCTGGCACTGGGCGCGACGATCGCCAACCGCTGGTTCGAACGGCGCCGCGGCCTGGTCATGGGCGTCTTCTCGGCCGGCAACGCCACCGGACAGTTGATCTTCCTGCCGCTGTTCGCGCACATCATCAAGTTCGACGGTTGGCGTCCGTGCGCGGCGATCGTCGGCGGCCTGTGCCTGCTGCTGATCCCGCTCTTCATGGCGATCGTGCGCGAGCGCCCGGTCGACGTCGGCTTGCCGCCCTTCGGCGCGCGGACGGTCGTGCCGGCGCCGCCGCCGCTGGCGAATCCCTTCGCGAGCGCGATCGCGAACTTGCGCTCCGGCCTGCGGTCACGCGACTTCTGGATCCTGGGCGGCACCTTCGCGATCTGCGGCGCGAGCACCAACGGGCTGGTGCAAACCTCGCTGATCCCGCTGTGCGGGGATCACGGCATCCCGCTCACGACCGCGGCGAACCTGCTGGCGGCGATGGGCCTGTTCGACCTGATCGGCACGACGGCGTCGGGCTGGCTGACCGATCGTTTCGACAGCCGCCTCTTGCTGTTGATGTACTACGGGCTGCGCGGCCTCTCGCTGCTCGCGCTGCCGCTCGTGTTCGGCGCGCAAGTCTTCGGGTTGCCGGCCTTCGCGGTCTTCTACGGCCTCGATTGGATCGCCACCGTGCCGCCGACGCTCAAGCTGGCCAATGCGGCGTTCGGCGTCGATCGCGGCGCGGTGATGTTCGCGTGGATCCTGGCGGCGCACCAGATCGGTGCCAGTCTCGCCGCTTACGGCGCCGGACTTTCGCGCACGTACCTGGGCGCGTACGACCCGGCCTTCGCGGTCGCCGGCGGGCTGTGCCTGTGCGCCGCGGTGCTCTCGCTCTTCGTCGCGCGCGGGCGCACGCCGGCGCGCGCGGTCGCCGTCGCCTAGCCCTCGCCCGCCGTCGTCGGCGCGACGGTGACGACGACCGTCTCCGGGACGCTGGGGTCGCCGGCGTCCGCGTCGCGGCGCACGTCGATGTGGACGCCGTCGGCGGTGTCCACGTGCGTGACCAGCGACTGCGTCTGCATGCGCACGACGTAGGGCTGCACGAAGTAGCGGAACAGCACGCGCAGCAGCGCCGCGGCCGGAATCCCGAGCAGCAAGCCCGGGACGCCGAACAACTCCCCGCCGGCGAAGACGGCGAACATCACCGTGATCGGCGAGACGCCCAGCGACTCCGCCATGATCTTGGGGACGAGCAGGTTGTCGCCGATGCGCCCGACGACGAAGATCGCCACCGTCACCCACACCACCATCCCCGTCCCCTGCGGGACGGCCAGCAGCGCGGCGAGGATCTGCGCCACCAGCATGCCGACGAACGGGATCGCGTAGCCGATCCCGCACACCAGGCCGACCAGCAGCGCGAACTGGAAGTGGAAGGGCGCCAACAGCACCCATACCGCGACCCCGACGATCGTGCACAGGAGCGCCTGGCCCGCCACGTAGTGGCCGAACACCTCGGCCAGCTCGTGCACCAGCGCCGCCGCGCGCAGCCGCCGGCCGGGCGGCACGAACGCCAGGATGCCGTCGCGCACCTCGCGCGCCTGCAGCAAGAAGAACACCGAGAGGATCAGCGCCGAGGTGCCGACGACCAGCGCGCCGACCACGCCGACGACGATCGCGCCGAACTGGGTGAGCGTCTCGACCATCAGCGAGCGCACCTGATCGCCGACCGCGGTCTCGATCTGCGCGTACGACGGCAGCGCGACCCGGTTGCCGAACACGTTGCGGATGGTGTGCTCGGCGTCGACGACCAGATTTTGTCCGGCTTGGATGTATTGCGGCGCGTTCTGCACCAGCACGAGGATCTGCCCGTAGCCGACCGGCACGATCACCAGCGCCAGCAGCAGCATGAGGCCCAGCAGGCCCGCGTAGACGATTGCGATGCCGGCCGGACGCGGCATGAAGCGCTCGAGCTGCTTGACCAGCGGGTGCGCGCCGAACGCGATGAAGGCCGCGATGACGAAGATAGAGATCGTGTGCGGGATGCGCGCGGCGAACAGCGTCGCCGCGACCAGCACGATCGCGACGACGATCACGGTCACCGTGCGCCGCACCAAGGTCGAGCTCATAGCCGCTTGGTCATCATCCGTCGCTCGGTGCCGTAGCCGGCGCCGTCGTACAGGCGCCGCGCCGGTTCGTTGTCCTCCGTCACCATCAGGCTGACGTAGCCCAGGCCGAGCTCGCGCGCACAGTCCTCGGCGAGGTCGAGCAGCGCACGGCCGACGCCGCGGCCGCGCGCGAACGGTTCGACGGCGGTATACGCGACGAACGCCTGCTCCGTCAGCGTGACCTCGTCGGGAATGTCGTACAGCAACAGCAGGAAGCCGACCCGCTCGCCGTTCTCTTCGGCGATCAGCACGTCGTGACGGCGGGCGTAGACGAATTCGGTCAACCGTTCGAAGGCCAGCAGCACGTCGTCGAAGCGCGCGTCGCGGACCGCGGAGATGCTGCTGGACGCGCTGCGGCGACCCAGGTCGCGCACGAAGTCGCGGTCGGCGCGCCCACCGCGCCGCACCACGAGCGCGGGTGTCATGCGGGGGCGGCGACGAGCGTCGCCAAGGCGTCGATCACGCGCGCGTTCTGCTCGGGCGTCCCGATCGTGATCCGCAGCCGGCCCGGCATCCGCAGCGCGTCGCCGCTGCGAGTGACGATCCCCTGGCGCAAGAGCGCCTGATAGGCGTCGCCCGCGCTACCGGGGACCTCGACCGCGATGAAGTTCGCCGCCGTCGGGTACGCGTGCAGACCAAGCCGCGGCAGCTGCTCGGCGTAGAAGGCTTTCCCCGCCTCGTTGGTCTGCAGCGAGCGGCGGCGGAACGCCTCGTCGTCGAGCGCGGCCAGCGCGGCCACCGCCGCCGGTCGCGAGACGTTGAACGGCAGCCGGATGCGCTGCGCGTAGCCGAGCAGCGTCGGATCGCCGAGCGCGTACCCGAAGCGCAGCGAGGCCAGTCCGTAGAGCTTGGAGTGCGTGCGCAGCACGACGGTCGCCGGCCGGCGCGCGACGTAGTCGGCCGCTTCGAGCGAACCCGGCGGCATGTACTCGCGATACGCCTGGTCGACCAGCAAGATCAGCTGCTCGGGGAGCGCGCGCACGAAACGATCGAAATCGGCCGGATCGACGCGCGTCGAGGTCGGATTGTTCGGATCGACGACGACCACCATCTTGGTGCGCGGCGTGATCGCGGCCAGCATCGCTTCGAGATCGTGCACGCCGTCGCGCAACGGCACCTCGACCGGCCGCGCGTCGAACAGCACGGCGTCCTTGGGAAACAGCGAGAAGGTGGGATCGGCCATCACCACCTCGTCGCCGGGCGCCAAGTACGCGGTGAACAGCGTGCGCACGACGTCGTTCGAGCCGTGTCCCACCAGCACGTGCTCGACGCCCAAGCCGTACGGCTCGGCCAAGCGCCGCCGCAGCTCGGGGTGATCGTCGTCGACGTAGATCTGCAGGTCGTCCATCGCCCGCAACGCGGCCGCCGCCAGCGGCGAGGTGCCGAGCGGGTTCTCGTTCGAGGACAGCTTGACGAACGTCTCGAGCCCATACGTGGCCCGCGCCTGCGAGACCGTGGTCCCCGGCGTGTAGGGCTTGAGCGCGGCGACTTGGGGCCGAACCAGTCTCTCGTAGTCCATCAGTTCTACTTCGAATGCAGAAAGCGCGAACCGGGTTCCGTCAGGGGCTCACCGTTCATGCATTGCGGGCAAGATTCGGGGTCGTGGGACTCCATCGGGAGGTCCAGAAGCGCGGCGGTGGGGAGGGCGAAATCGGCGGGGGCGCGGCGGACGATGACGCCGACGCCGACCGGTTCGGCACCGCGCGTGCGGACGACGTCGAGCACCTCGCGCACCGAGCCGCCGGTGGTGACGACGTCCTCGACGACGTAGGCGCGATCGCCCGGGCCCAGGACGAAGCCGCGCCGCAAAGCCGGCACGCCGCCTTCCTTTTCGACGAAGATGCCCAGCGTGCCGAGCGCGCGCGCGGTCTCGTACCCGAGCACGATCCCCCCGACGGCGGCGCTCACGACGACGGTCGGCTGCAACGCGCGCGCGTGCTCGGCGAGCCGGCGGGCGACGAGCTCGACCAAACGCGGATCCTCGAGAATGCGGAACTTCTGAACGAACAGGTTCGAGTGCCGCCCCGACGAGAGCCGGAAGTGCCCGCTCAGGATCGCGCCGCGCTCTTCGAGCTCGTGCAGCAGTTCCTCGTTGGCGGCGCTCACGCGCTCAGCTCCGCCAAGATCGCCTGCGTCGCGTACACCGGATCGTTGTCGTCGACGATCGGGCGTCCGACGACGACGTAGTCGGCGCCGGCCTCGCGCGCTTCGCGCGGCGTCGCGGCGCGCTTCTGATCGCCGTGCGCGGAGCCGGCCGGTCGAATTCCCGGACAGAACGTGCCGAAGTGCGTGCCGAAGTACGCGCGCAGATCGGCGACCTCGCGCACGCTGCAGACCACGCCGGCGCAGCGCGCGTCGCGCGCCAACGCGGCCAGGCGTATCGCGTTCTCGCCCGGGCCGCCGGTTAAGCCCAGCTCGCCGAGATCTTCCGCGCCGATACTCGTGAGCACGGTCACGGCGTAGACCTCGGGCGTCGGGATGCCGAGCTCGGCGGCACGCTCCTCGGCCGCTTCCACCGCGGCTTCGAGCATCGCGGCGCCGCCCAGCGCGTGGACCGTCAACAAGCGCACGCCGGGCGCCACCACGGCGCGGATACCGGCGGAGACGGTGCGAGGAATGTCGTGGAGCTTGAGATCGAGGACGTATTCGGCCCCGGCGTTTTCGAACGCAGTTTTAATCGTCGGACCGTACGCATAGAAGGCCTCGTAGCCGATCTTGAAGATGACCCCCAGCGGAGAGAGGCGCTCGACGAGCGTCGCGGCACGTGCGGGGTCGGGGACGTCGAGAGCGACGACCAATCGTGAAGCCGGCATGAAAGCTCTGCTTCGCGAGAACCGACGGTCAGCTCATTTCGTTCCTCGGGTAAGGACGAACAAAATCGCCGCTCGAGCGGCGGAGCGAGGAAGGGAGGACGATATGCCAGGGATTCAGGTCTTCAAGACGCTAGCCGACGCGCTCAGAGCGGGCTACACCGTCTACGACCGCACTTCCGACGGCTATCTGGTGCGCATGCGCACCGCCAACGGTTGGGCGATGGCGATCGTCACCTGCCAGAGCTCGACGTAGCGACGGCAGTCGACGCTGCGAAAAAGAGGGGCGGACCGCTCAGGCGGTCCGCCCCTCCTTCGTTGATCGTGGAGCGACTCAGCGCTTGTCCGGCGGCGGTGCCGGCTTGGAGAGCTCCTCGAAGTGCGGTCGGCCGGGCTGGTGCCAAGCGCTGCCCGGGTGCCAGGGGATGTCCTGCGGCGCTTGCGGACCGCCCGGACCGGGGCCGGGCGGCGGCGGCGGAACGAAGGTCGTCCGCGTGCCGCCGGGCAGCTGCGCGCCGGCGAGCAGCGCGCTGATGATCATCGCGATCCCGACGAACATCGGAATCAGCCCGCCCAGCAGCCAGGGGCCGCCGTGGAAGTCGGACGTGCCCGGCGTTCCACCGATGAACGAGAGCCCGATCAGGATCGCCAGGCCGATCATGGCGGTTTGGATGCCCTTGGCCAGCGCCCGCTGCGGATCGTCGTCGGGACCGCAGTAGCGCGCCGCGCGCGGCGGCGGCATCGGCGCGCCGGTCTGCCAGGGCGGCACGGCTTGCCCGGCCGGGCCGGCCTGGTTCATCTCGCGGTACCAGCGGCGGAAGGCGCGGCCGCCCACCGACGGCGGCGGCACCATCCCGCGGCGCAAGTACTCCATGTGCTCTTGATGGCGCAGGACGCGCGAGACGATCCAAGCGGCGATCGGTGCGCCGAAGATCAGGAAAACGGCGATGACCGCGGTGAAGTCTTGCATTGCTCTAACGTGAGGCTCCGTGATTGATGATGATCGAACCTTCGCGGCGGCCCGAACCGAGGGCATTTTGCCACGGCGGCAGCGGTTGCGTCGGCATCTGCCCCGACTGCTGCATCTCGCGGTACCAGCGGCGGTAGCCGCGCTTGCCCAGCCGCGGCGGCGGTACCAAGCCCTGCCGCAGGTACTCCATCCGCTCGCGGTGACACAGCAGGCGTGAGACGGTCCACGCGGTGATCGGTGAGCCGAAGATCAGCATGACCGCCATCAGGGCGGTGAAGTCGTCAGCAGAATGCATGGCTAGACGGATGCCCCCTGAGTGACGGTGATGTCGCCGCTGCCGCTCGAGACGGCGAAATGGCCGCGGCCGGAACCGAGCTGAATGATGTGCGACGAGTTTCCGGTCTCGTCGTCGCGAGCGGTGGTACCGTTGATGGCGATGCCTCCGTCATCGGTGTGGAGCGTCACGGTCGCGTCGCTGCCGTCGGCGAAACCGACCTTCACGTGTCCGTCGTTGGTCGTCAAGCGGCCGTCGGCGACCCGCAAGCCGCTGGCGATGATCCGGCCGTCCGACGTGGCGCCCTCGAGCCTGTCGGCGACGACGTGGTCGAAGATCAGGCGCCCGTCGTTCGTGCTCGCGGCAACCGTTCCGCCGCGCACGTCGGTCAGCTCGATCCGCCCGTCGTCGGTGTGGACGTCGACGTCGCCTTGCTGATCGCTGACCGAAATGCTGTCGTCACTCACGTGCGCGCTGAACGGCGCGCGCAAGCCGCTGGCGACGACCTTGCCGCCGCTCTCGACCCGGACCCGCGCGCCGGGCGGCACGCCGACGTGCAGCTGACGGTCCCAGAACCCGAAGGCGATGTGCACGCCGCCGTCGTCGTCGGGCGTCGAGATGCGTACCCCGTCGGCGCTGCGCGCCAGCGTCACCGGCGCGGGCGGCGTGCCCGTGACCCAGCCCCACTTGCGCGTCTGGTCGGCCACCCGCACCTCGATGCCGGGCTCGGCGTCGATCGTCACGTCGACGTCGTGGACGTCGATGACGACGCTGGGCGTGGGACCCGCCGGCAGCTGCTGGTCGCGGGCGGACGGCGTCCAGTCGTGGCCGAACGCGCCGCCCGGCCCGGCCGGGGCGACCGCGGTGGGGAACGACGAGTCGCTGAATCCGGCTCCGAGTGCGCGAGCGGCCAGGCCGACGATCGCAAGCTCGACGACGACCAAGGCGCCGATGAGGGTCGAGCGGGAAATCATGTCCCATGTACGACCCGAGCGCCGGTGAGTTTCGCCGTCGGCGAAACCGAGGCGTCCCTGGCGCGTACATGCGGGCAGCATGGGGCTCGCACTCGCGGTGGAACCGCCCCCGGTAGCCGTGGCGCCGGTCGACGACCAGGCGCTCATCACGGCTACCCTGGCTGGCCACGGCGAGGCGTTCGGCGAGCTGGTGGAACGCTACCAACGGGCGGTCTACCACCTCGCGGCGCGCACCCTGCGAGACGCGGCCGACGCCGAGGATGCGACCCAAGAAGCGTTCTTCAAAGCCTATCGGGCGCTCCACGGCTTCCGGCCGGGCGCGAAGTTCTCGACCTGGATTTTCACCATCTGCTACCGCGTCTGCTGCGACCGGATCGCCAAGCGCAAGCGGATCTCGCCCGACGAGCCGCCCGATTGGGCCGACCCGGCGGCCGGTCCCGAGCTCCTGGCCGAACGCAACGACGAAGCCGCCCGGCTGCGAGCGGCGATCGAAGCACTCCCCGAGAAGTACCGAACGGTCATCACCCTCTATCACTTGCAAGGGAAGCAGTACGAGGAGATTGCAACCGTATTAAACCTTCCGCTGGGAACGGTGAAGACGCACCTGTTTCGGGCGAAAGAACAGCTCCGGAAGGCCCTGAGCACATGATGATGGACGACGACTCTCTCGACCGCGCCCTGGCGGCGCTCCCGCTGGAAGAACCCCCGGCCGATCTGTACCGGCGGATCATGGCCCAGACGGTCTACGCCCCGCGGCCTGCTTTTCGCACCTGGGAGCTGTGGGTCGTCGCGTGTTTGGCCAGCCTCGCCGGCTGGCTCTGCTGGCTGGTCGGCTCCGCCCCGCACGCCCAGGAACGGATCGCGCAGGCGACCTCGCACCTGATCGCCGGCGCGGGCCTGGAGTCGATGAACACGGTACTGTGGCTGGCCGCCGGCGTCTCGGCGACCTGGTGGCTCTTGCAGCTGACGCTGCCGGCGCGTCCGCGCCGCATCGAGGTGCAGTGAGCAGCAGCGCGTCGACGCCCGCGTCGACCTCGGAGGACGGCCGAACCTACAAGATCCTGCTGGTCGAAGACGACGCGCAGATCTTGCGCGTGCTCAAGCTCGAGCTCGAGCACGAAGGCTACGAAGTCGACACCGCCACCGACGGGCTGGCGGGGTTGGAGAAGGCGCTCAAGGAGCCCGACCTGGTCGTGCTCGACCTGATGCTGCCCAAGCTCGACGGGCTCGAAGTCGCGACGCGCGTGCGCGCCAAGTCGCGCGTGCCGATCATCATGCTGACCGCCAAGGACCGTATTCCCGACCGCGTCGCCGGCCTGGACCGCGGCGCCGACGACTACGTCGTCAAGCCGTTCTCGATCGAGGAGCTGTTGGCGCGCATTCGCGCGCGGCTGCGTGACAAGTCGCCGCAAGAGAACCTGCTCACGGCCCGCGACTTGATCATGGACCGCGACCGCCACGAGGTCACCCGTGGCGGCCAGGCGATCCACCTGACGGCCAAAGAGTACGCGCTGCTCGAGTACCTGCTCTTGCACCGCAACAAGGTGCATACGCGCGACGAGCTGTTCAACGGCGTCTGGGGCAGCGACTTTCTGGGCGATTCGAACCTGATCGACGTCTACATCCGGTACCTGCGCGGCAAGATCGACGATCCGTTCCCCGAGAAGCTGATCCAGACCGTGCGCGGCGTCGGGTACGCCCTCAAGGACTCCTGAACAGCCTCCGCACCCGCATCGCGGCGCTGTTCGCGGCGTTGATCGTCGTCGTGATCGCCGTCGGCGCGATCACGATCGACCTCGCGCTGCGGCGCGTGCTGATCGATCAGGCGAAATCGCAGCTGGTCGACACCGCCGATCAGATCGAGCAAACCGCCCGCGAAGAAGCCAGCTACGGCTTCATCGACGAGGGGCCGGTCACGCTCAACCTCTCCGACCGGGTCGCGCTCGACCGCTGGGCGTCCTCGAGTCAATTCGTGCAGATCGACACGCCGCAAGGTCAGGTGCTCGGCAAGAGCTCGAACCTGGGCAGCATCACCTTTCCGCCCTTCACGCCCAGCCAAGACCGCACGTTCGAGGACCTCGCGCTCGGCGGCAACCGCCCCGGCACGATGCTGGTGCTCAACCGCATCATCACCGACGCCGACGGCCGGCCGCTGGTGCTGGCGCTGGTCGGGCAACGGCTCGACACCGTCGACCAGCTGACCTCGCGCACGCGCACGATCTTGTTCGCGACGGCGTGGGACGCGATGATCATCGTCGCGCTGGTCGCGTACTTCGTCGCCGCCGCGGCGATCGTGCCGATCGAACGGCTGACGCTGGAGATCGCCGAGATCGGCTCCGAGCATCTGGACCGGCGGCTGCGCTGGCGCCGGCGCGACGAGGTCGGCCGGCTCGCCGCCGCGTTCGACGCGATGCTGGACCGGCTGCAGGCGGCGTTCGCGCGCGAGCGGCAGTTCATCAGCGACGCGTCGCACGAGCTGCGCACGCCGCTGACGGTGATCAACGCCAACGCGCAGATGCTGCAGCGCTGGGGCGGCGCGGACCCCGAGGTGCTGCACACCTCGCTGGAGGCGATCGCCGAGGAGAGCGGCCGGCTCGCGGCGATGGTCTCGGGGATGCTGACGCTGGCGAAGGCCGAGTCGGGCGACGCGATCCCCAAGGAACCGATCGTGCTCGAGCGGTTGGCCGAGGACGTGGCCGTGCACGCGCGCGACCGCGCCGCCGCCAAAGGGCTCACGGTGGACGTCACCAGCCCGCCCGGCGCGCGCACGATCGTCGTCGGCGATCCGGGCCTCTTGCGCCAGCTGATCGGCAACCTGGTCGACAACGCGATCAAGTTCACCGCCGTGGGCGGGGTCGAGGTCGTCGTCGAGCAGGCCGGCGGGCGCGCGCTGATCGAGGTGCGCGACACCGGCCCCGGGATCGACCAGTCGATCGCCGACCGCCTGTTCGACCGCTTCTTCCGCGGCGATCCGGCCCGCGCGCGCAGCGTCGAGGGGACGGGCCTGGGGCTCGCGATCGTGCGCTCGATCGCCCGGGTGCACGGCGGCACGGTCTCGGCCGCCGGCCGGCCGGAGGGAGGCAGCGTCTTCCTCGTCAGCCTGCCCGCCGAGCCCGAATCCCTCACGTCGGGTTCATGACGGGGATCACTCGGCAGACCTACCATGAGGTCGTGGACGTCCTCCGGACCCGAGCCGCGCGGTGGATCGCCGCGGGGCTCGGCCTGTTGTTGCTTGCGCTGGGGAAGCTCGCGCCCGCGGGCGCGGACTCCAACACCCTGCTGCTTACCAACCAGCCGGTCGTCGTCATCCTGCTGGCCGGACACGGCAACGACGTCACGGTGCGCACCTGGGACCGGCCCTTCGTCCAGATCGACGACCCCGACAACGCGACCACCATCACCCGGACCGCGGCGGTCTGGGGGACGCCGCGCTTTCCGCTGACCGCGCGCTTGCCGCCCTTCCGCTACGTCGAGCGCCAGGACGGCCAGATCGTCGGCAACGGGCTGATGCCGCCCGAAGACTTCCCGCTCTCCGGCTTCCGCGCCGGAGCGCACGACGTGGTCCGGATTCGCGCCCTGACCGCCGCGCACGTGACGGTGATGGTCCCGCCCGAGACCGGCTACCTCGACATCCGCTCGAACGGCGGCTCGACGACGATCGACGGCTATCACGGCGCCGACCTGTTCATCCGGCAGTCGTACGGGCAGATCCACGTCGGCGACGCCGCGACGACCGCGTACTTCGAGCTGCAGAACGGATTGGTCCAGCTCAGCGACGACGACTTCTCGCGCGTGCGCGTGCGTGCCAATGCCGCCCGCGTCGTGTTCGAGCGCTGCCGGTCGACGCAGATCGAGGCGACGACGGTCAGCGGCTCGATCGTCTACGACGGCGGCAGCTTCGAGCCGGGACTGGCGCGCTTCGAGTCGGAGAGCGGCGCGATCGCGCTGGGCGTCAACGCGGGGGCGCAATTGGTCGCGCACTCGCAGGACGGCCGCGTCTTCACCCGCTTCGATCAGCCGGCGCAAGTCACGCAGCGCGGCGAGAGCGACGCGGCGGCGACCATCGGCGGCGGCGGCGCGCTGGTCAACGCGATCAGCCAGCGCGGCAACGTCTACCTGTACGACGGCGCGCTGAACGACCACCGTAACCTGGGCCCCGAGTGGCGCCCGGCGCACCAAGCCTTCCGCCGCCCGGCGGCGATGGCGCAGCCCGGCTTCCAGCGGCCGCCGCCGATGCTGCAGCGGCCGCCGCTCTACCAGCACCTGCGCCGCTACGCGCCCGCGCGGCCCGCGCTCAGAGCAAGAACTTTCGAACGAGTGCGACGTCGAGCTTGAACGTGTGCTGCGGCAGCACCGCCTCGACGTGGTAGCCGCAGGCGACGAAAAACCGCTGCGCGTCGCGGTCGTGAAAGACCGCGGCCGTCACCTTGTGGCAGTTGTAGTAGTTCGAGAGCTCCTCGGCGCGTGAGAGCAGGAGCCGGCCGATGCCGCTCCGGCGCCGGTTCGGCAGCACGTAGAGCGCGGCGATCGTCCCCAGCGAGGCGGCGACGTGCAGCCGCAGCGCGCCGGCGATCTCGTCGCCGTCGCGGGCCAGCACGTCGTGCGACTGTTCGTGCCAGACGACGCGAAAGTTCCACAGCTCGCTGCGCCAGTCGCGATCGTAGCGGTTCCAGAACGGTTCGGCGTCGGCCGGGCGCGCGTTCTCGATCTCAAGCAACGTCGTACGTCCAGCCGTCGTACGCCGCGAACGTCTTGACGCCGGTGGCGTCCTCGAGGTCGTAGGCCAGCCGGCGCGGGTCGCGCTCGAGCATGCGGGTGCCGAAGTGCGACATGATCGCGACGCCCGGCTTGATCCCCTCGATCAGCGTGCGCGCGTCGTCGTACGTCAGATGGTCGACGTCCATCGAGTCGCGGTAGCGCAGCACGTTCATGATCAGCACGGCCGGCGCGTGGGCGCGGTAGTCGGCGAGGATGTCCTCGAAGTACCGCGTGCACGGCAAGTACGAGACCGTCCCGGCCGAGGTGGTGAAGTGCAGGCCGTAGGCTTCGACGGGATGCTGCAGCTGCAACGAGGCGCGCATCGCCACCGCGCCGACTTCGAACGGGCCGCCGTGCGCGGTCACGACCCACTCGCGTGGCACGAACTTGCGCGCGTACGGAAACACGACCGGCTGCTGCCCGGCGTCGAGCGCGTCGAGCGGGGCGCACAGCGCGCCGCGCGGTCGCCACCCGCCTTGGCACATCGCCTCGATCATCGCGTTGACGTCGCCGCTGTGGTCGAGGTGCTTGTGCGAGAGCACGATCGCATCGAGCGTCGCCGGATCGCACGGCGGCACGGCGCCCAGCGCGCGGACCAGCGCGCCCGGCCCGGGGTCGACGTGCACGTTGGTCCCGTCGGCGTGCAGCCAGAACCCGCCCGACGAGCGAATCTGCTTGGCGACGACCCAGCGCGCGCCGCCGGTCCCTAAAAACCGCAACGAAACCACGAGCCGCGCTTCGCGCCCGGCCTGCGACTTCCGCGCCGACGCCGGCAATCGGTGCCTCCGCGGCAGGAAAGGTGCTCCGCAGGAACGATTTAGGCTCTCCTAACCCATTGGTTTGGAGAACCTATGCTCGCCTTGAGGAGGGCCGTATTGGCGGCCTTGGTGGGCGTCGGAGGCGGAGCCGCTCTGGCGGCCCCGGCCGATGCCATTCCCGTCTTCGCCCACCGCTACGGTCTGACGTGTCAGGCCTGCCACACGGTCGTGCCGCACCTCACCCCGTTCGGCGAGCTGTTCCTGGCCAACGGCTACCGGCTGCCCGGCATCAAGCCCAAGCCGGTCTTCCCGGTCGCGGTCCGCATGGAAGACAGCTACGCCAGCGCCGGCGCCGCCGATCCCGACGAGGCCGGCCACGGCCCGCTGCCCAAGGCGATCGTCGACGAGGTCGAGCTGCTGACGGGCGGTTCGGTCGGACCACGCGGCTCGTACTGGGCCGAGGCCTACGTCGTCGACGGCGGCGAGCCGGGGCGACCGCGCGACGTCTGGTACGCGTACCGCCTGACCAACGACGGCGCCACGACCCCGATCACGCTGCGCGGCGGCGAGTTCACGCTGCCGCTCCCGCTCGATCCGGAGACGTTCCGCGAGACGACGCAGCCGTACGCGATCTGGCAGCAGACGGCCGGGATCAACCCGTTCGACTTCTTCGACGTCAAGATCGGCGGCCAAGCCGTGATCGGCGATCCGGCCCGCGAAGTGAGCGGCACGATCAACTTCGTGCAGGGCCACGACACGGCGTCCGGGCTGCCGGCGCACGGCGTCGACACGATGCTCACCCTCGCGCGCGACCTGGGCGACTTCCGGCTGGAAGCATATCGGTACGACGGCACGCGCGACCTGGCCGGCTCGGGCTTCAACGACACGCAATTCTTCAGCGGCATCCCCGACCGGTTCTGGCGCACCGGCTACGGCGTCGGCTGGACGCACGGCGGCACGTCGGTCGACGCGGTCTACCAAACCGGCAACGACACCGCGGCCGACGTGTACGGCGACGCGCTGCAGACCAGCGGCGGCTTCCTGCAAGTGCGGCAATCGCTGTTCGGCAATCGCGCCTTCGCGATCGCGCGCTGGGACGCGACGCAGGACGCGACCTTCGCGCGCACCTACACCGGCGGACTCGGTTACCGGCTGACGCGCAACACGCGCTTGACGCTATTCGACACCGGCGAGCGCGACTTCACCGGCCGGCTCATCCACGTCATCTCGTCCAGCTTCTTGGTGGCCTACTGATGCGCTCGCACCATCTGCGCCGGTTCGGCGCCTTGCTCGTCGCGTTCGGACTCGTCGCCTGCGGCGGCGGGGGCGGCGGTTCCGCGACGCCGCCGCTCGGCGGCTCGAGCGGTACCGGGCCGCCGCCGCTGCCGGTGATCCCGGAAGTCACCAGCGTCAACGGCGTCGCCGCGCTGACGCTGACGGCGCAGTTCGACCAGGACGCGCGGCCGGCGTTCTTCTACAACGGCATCGAGGTCGCGCCGACGATCCGCGTCTCGCCCGGCGACACGATCAAGATCCACTTCATCAACGACTTGCCGGCGTTCTGCGCGCCGGGCGTCGCCACCGACAGCAACCTGCACTTCCACGGCTTCACCACCTCGCCGAATCAGCCCAGCGACGACGTCATCGACATCCTCACGCCGCCCGGCGGCAGCTACGACTACACGGTGCAGGTCAACCCCGATCAGCCGCCGGGTCTGTATTGGTATCACACCCACCCGCACGGGCTCTCGTCGTGGGAGGTCGGCAACGGGATGGCCGGCGCGATCGTCGTCGAGGGAATCGCGAACTACGTGCCCGCGACGGCCGGCCTGCGCGAGCGCGTCATCATCCTGCGCGACGTCCCCAACGACAGCTCGCTGGCGGCCGGTGAATCGGCCCGCCTGCGCCGCATCGCGTTCGCGCGCCGCTCGCCGAGCGACGACGACGAGTCGGGCGGCAACTCGTGCGCGCCGGAAACCGACGCCACCCCGACCATCAACGGGCTGCAGCAAGCCTCGATCGGGATTCGTCCCGGCGAGACGGAGCTGTTCCGCGTCGTCAACGCGTCGGGCCACCGCCACTTCGACCTCTCGTTCAACGGGCAACCGATCACGATCGTGGCGCAAGACGGCGTGCCGATCTCGACCTATCCCGGCGCGCCGCAGACGATCGTGCAAACCGACGTCGTCGTCCCGCCCGCCGGCCGCGTCGAGTTCCTCGTCCAAGGGAAGGGCAGGCCGACGCCGATCGTCTCGAAGTGCTTCAACTCGGGTCCGGCCGGCGACCTCGATCCGCAGATCACGCTCGGCCAGCTCGCCGACGACTCGACCTGGTCGAATCCGGACAACACGACCACGCAGCAGCGCGTGCGCAAGCCGATCGCGGGCCTGCGGCGTTCGCAGTACTACGCGACGACGATGCCGCCGCCGGCGCAGCAGCGCACCGTCACCTTCACCGAGGACGCCAACGGCTTCTACCTCAACGGACAGCAGTACAGCCCCTCGTCCGCACCGATGTTCGTCGCGCAGCACGGGACGACCGAGGAGTGGAACCTGGTCAACGCGAGCGGCGAAGTCCACGACTTCCACATCCACCAGGTGCATTTCATCATCGAGAGCGTCAACGGCGTGCCGGTGGCGAATCCGCACTGGTTCGACACGATCGTGCTGCCGCCGGAGGGGGTGGGCGTGCAAGGACAGCTGATCCCCTCGCAGACCAAGGTGCTGCTCGACTTCCGCGATCCGGTTATCGTCGGCACGTTCGTCTTTCACTGCCACATCCTCGATCACGAAGACGGTGGGATGATGGCGAAGATTCAGGTCCAGTGACGCGCCGGTTTCGCGCCGCGCTGGCGGCCGGCGCACTTCTCGCGAGCGCGCTGGCCGGCTGCGCGCACCCCTCGCCGTTCACCGGCGTGACGCTGCGCGGCAAGCCGGCGGCGGACTTCACGCTCACCGACCAGCACGGCGCGCCGTTTCGGCTCGACGCGCAGCGCGGCCGGGTGGTGGTGCTGTTCTTCGGCTACACGCACTGCCCCGACGTCTGCCCGGCCACGATGGCGCAGCTGGCGCGCGTCTATCACACGCTCGACGATGCGCAGCGCGCGCGCACGACCGTCGCGTTCGTCACCATCGACCCGCGGCGCGACACGCGCACCGTGCTGCGCCGCTGGGTCGACCTGTTCGATCCGCGCTTCGAAGCGCTGGGCGGCAGCGAAGCCGCGCTCGATCCGGTCTACGCCGCCTATCACGAGTACCATAGCCGCATCCCGGGCTCGCGCGGGACGGGCTATCTGATGGCGCACACCGGCATCGTGTACCTCATCGACCCCGCCGGCCGGTTGCGCGTGCTGCACAGCTGGCAGGACCCGGCCGACAAGATCGCCGCCGACGTGCGCACGCTCCTCTCCTAGCGGTCAGCGTTTGGCGGCGGCGGCTGCCAGCGCCGCGAACTCTTCGCGGCCGAAGGCCGTGCCCGCGATCCCCCAACCGCCCTCCGCGGCTTCGGTCAGCAGGACCCAGGTGCGCTGCGCCTGGGTCGGATCGCCGGCGATCTTGGCGACGATCGCCGTCGCGTCGGCGACCAGCTGCCGCTGTCCCGCTCGGTCGAGCACGCCGGGCGGCGTGATCACCTGAACGCGAACGGTGCGGGCGCTGCCGTCGGCCGCGGTGTTGACGGCCTCGGCCGGCAGGCGGTGGATGTAGCAGCCGGTGTTGTGCAGATGGGCGGGACCGGGCGTCGTCACGCCTTCCGCGCGCAGGAGCGCCTGCGTGAGCTCCTCGGCCAGTTGCCGGTCGGACCCGGCGGGGAAGAGGTCCGCCGCTGCGGTGACGTCGATCATGGGCACGGCCCGGCTCCTTCTGCGACTATGACGATATGCATAGACGATAGGCTATGACGGTCAGCATAGTCAAGACAACGCCATGGCCGGTGAGGTCCGGGCGAAGATGGTCGCGGGCGCGATGCAGCTCTTGGCGCGCCAGGGGCTGCAGAGCACCTCGTTCTCCGAGGTGCTGGCACTGACGGGCGCGCCGCGCGGCTCCGTCTACCATCACTTCCCGGACGGCAAGGAGCAGTTGGTGACCGCCGCGATCGATCACGCCAGCGCGCTCGCGCTGGCCTACGTCGAACGCGCCGCCGGCGGCGACGCCGAGCAGATCACCCGCCGCTTCTTCGCGATGTGGCACGGCGTGCTCGAGCACTCGCGGCTGACGGCCGGCTGCGCCGTGCTCGCGGTCGCCGTCGCGGCCGACACCGACACGCTGCTGGAGCATGCGGCGAGCATCTTCCGCGGTTGGCGGGCGCGGTTGACGGAGCTGCTGGTCGACGGTGGGCTGGCGCAGGCCGACGCGGTGCGCTTCGCGACGACGCTGATCGCCGCCGCGGAGGGTGCCGTCGTGCTCAGTCGCGCCGAGCGCAGCCTGGAGCCGCTCGAGCTCGTCGCCGACGAGCTGGCGGCCCAGGTGCGCAGGCTCGCGCGCGGGTCAGTGGCAGGCGACTGAGACGATCTGCTGCCCCGGCTCGAAGTCGACCGTGTTGCCGGCGATCGAGGTGGGACCGAAGGTGACCGTGTTGCCGGAGATCGACGAGCTCAGCAACGTGTTCCAGGCCAAGCCCGAGCCGCCGTGGTTGCTGTACGAGTCGAAGTTGCAGGTGGTCTGCGAACCGAACCCGGCGCTGTCGGCGACGGAGATCTGCGGGATGTTCGCCCCGAAGCTGATGTCGGTCGTGCCCGGGTTGTAGACCGACAGGTAGACGACCGGCGTATACCCCGTCGCCGCGTTGTCGGCCGGGACGGTCGGCGTGACGTCGCCGTTGTCGAGCCCGTCGTTGAAGATCAGCGTGCCGCTCACGCTCGGTGCCGCGAACTGCGCGGTGATCGTGATGTTGTCGTACGTCGGCTCGGTGACGAGGGGCGGCGTCTGGTTGGCGGTCAGCGTGAGCGTCGCCTTCGTCGACGCCGGGAAGACGTAGGTCGGCGTCGCGGCGCCCGTCGGACTCGCGGTCGGCGTTGCGGTCGCGGTGGCGCTCCCGGTCGGGCTCGCGGTCGGCGTGGCCGTCGCGCTGCCGCTCGGCTTGGGCGTCGGCGTCGCCGTCGCGCTGCCGGTGGGCGTCGCGGTCGCGCCGGCGGACGGCGTCGAGCTGCTGGTGCCGCCGCAGGCGGCGAGGCCGGCGGCCATCGCCAGACCCAGGCCACACGTCAGGAACGCTAGAGAACGTCGCATGCCTCGAAGTCTAGCGGGCGCTCCGTTACAACGGCGTTACACGGTTCGCTTCGCGCCGGCCAGTACCGCCAGCTCCGGCGACGGTTCGGCGCCGAGCTCGCTGGCGAGCAGGGTGCGGTACTTGCGGTAGGCGCGCTGCGCGGCCGCGCGTCCGTCACCGGCCAAGATGGCTCGAATCAGCAACTCCCAGGCCGGCTCGTCGCACTGATCGTGAACCAGAACGCGCTCCGCGTACGCGCGTGCCGCGGCATCCCGGCCGTGCTCGAGAGCGTCGTGGCCGAGCCGCAGCAGCACGCCCCGCGCGATCTCCTCGACGCGCGGGGCGAACGGTGCGGTCCACTCCCACGCCGCGAGCGTCGCCGGTAACGTCCCGTCGGTGACGCGCGCATATCCTTCGAGTCGCGCGCGCAGGTCGGCCGTCAGCGGAGCGCCGGCAGCCAGGCGCAGCGTCCGGTCGCACTCGTCCAAGTCGACGCGCACGTCGGCGGCGAGCTGATACTCGCCGGACGGCAACTGGCGGACCACGTCGTGATCGTGCAGGCGTTCGCGCACCCGGCGAACGGAGACGCGCAGCAGCGAGCCGGTCCCCTCGTGCTCGGGCCAAATCGCATCGAGCAGCTCCCCACGCGTGCACGCGCGGCGATGAAGCGCGAGGTAGACGACCAGCTCGCGCTCGCGATTGGAGAGCGCGACCGGCTCGTCGCCACGGCGCACCACCCCGTCGAAGATCGAGACCGACAGACCGTCCGCGCTCTCGACCGGTTCGACGAGCCTGCGCGCGCGGAGGCGCCGCACCAGCGGCCCGAGCAGCCCCAGCTCGTCGTCGGCACCGCGGGCGTACGCGTCGATCGCCGCCGCGAGCGCCGGCGCCTCCACCAGCCCGGCCGTCGTGCGGGCGCGCGCGACGAACGCGGCGCGCTCGCGCGGCACGCACTCCGCGCAGACGATGCTCGCGATGGCGATGTTCGCGGGCTCCGCCGACGTCTCGGCCGCATCGAGCGCGCGCCGCGCGTACGCCGCGCGCGACTCGCCCTCGCTGATGCCGCAGGCCACCAGCGCGGCGTAACCGCGCTGCCGCGGCCGCTCGAACGCCTCGCGACGCTGCAGCGGCCCGAGGTCGCCGCGCAAGCTGGCGCGGAACACCTCGGTCCCCTTGGCGGTGTTCGGCCGCACCGCGCTCTCCAACTCCAGCGCGTACTGTTCGACCAGCGCGTCCTCGCCGGCGAACCAGGCGCCGAAAACCGCTTCTTGCAGGGCGAGCGCCGTGACGGTGGCGTCCCCCGATTCGTGCGCCAGCGCCACCGATCGGTCGAGCAGCGCGCGTTCGGTCGCGCGCGGTTGCGTCAAGCGCGCGACGCGTGCCACGACTTCTTGCAAGCCGAGCGAGCGGGTGAACGCGACGTCGGCGAAGTACGGCTCGGCCTGCGCCCACAACCGCAACGCGTCGGCGAAGCGCCCGACCCGCGTCGCGACGCTGGCTTGAAAGAGCAGGCGAATGCCGCGGTACCGGTCCGGCAACGCGGTGCCCGGTGGCGTTAGCACTTCGAAGATCTCCAGCGCCTCGTCGTGCCGGCCCAAGTTCGTGAGGACGTTGCCCAAGCTCGTCAGCACGCCGATGCGGGTCGGCAGCGGCGTATCGTCGGTCAGCGCCTCACGCACGGCCAGCGCTTCGTAGAGCCACTGCCGCTGGGAGATCCCGCTCGAACGGACCGCGGTCGCCGCCGCCCACAACGCGCCGTGCCGCATCAGCTCGCGTTCGTCGAGCTTGCCGACGACCTCGGCGAACAGGGGCGGCACCTCGTTGACGAACAGCTCGTACTGACCCTCGAGCAGGTGCGCAGCGCGCGCCGGCTCGCCGGCGGCCTGATAGAGCTGCGCGCCGCGCAGCGGCGCCCGTGGCGCGAGCCGTTCGGCGGCGCGCAGCAGCATCGCGCGACAGCGTTCCGGATAGCGCTCGTGCAAGGTCGCGCGCGCCAGCGGGTGGGCCTCGTAGGCGTCCTCGCCGATGCGATAGACGAAGGGCGAGGAACGGGCCACTTCGGCCAGCTCGGCGGCGGCCGCCGGATCGTCGAGCACCTGGGCGATCTCCTCGCCCCGCGCGCCCGGAATGCTGGCGATCGCCATCAGCCGCTCGAACTGCCGCGGCGCGAGCACGGCGAAGATCTGTTCGACCAGATAGTCGTAGAGGTCGACGAACTCTAGGCCGCTGGTGACCTCGAGCGCTTTGCTCAGCGAGCCTTCGCGCGCCAGCCGCGCGAACAGCAGCACCGCGATCGGCCAGCCGCGCGTGATGCGCGCGATCTGATCGAGCGCGCCGCGCGGCAGCTCGGCGTCGCGAAACGCTTCGGCGATCTCGCCCGCGTCGAACGCCAGCTGCTCCTCGCGCAGCGTCACCAGCTCGTGCGGCGCGGCAAACCGGCTCAGCGTGAGCGGGAGCGCGCGGCGAGAGCAGATCGCGATCTGGCGCTGCGGCGGGGTGCGTGCCAACAGCCGTGCCAGCAAATCGATCCGCTCGACCGACTCGGCCAGGTGCTCGGCGTTCTCGAACACGAACAGCGGCTGTTGCGGCGACTCCGACCACGCATCGAGCATCAAGCCGGCCCACGTCGCCACGTCGTCGGCGTCGGCCAGCCGCTGCTCGGCCAGCGCGCGTTCGCGCCGCGCGTCGCCGCCGGCCAGCGCGCCCGCCACCCGTCCGGCGAAGTCGACGCTGCCGGTCAGATCGCGACAGTCACAGACCGCGTATGAGGTGAACGTCTGCGCATATTGGCGGATCGCCGCGCTCTTGCCGTAGCCGGCCGGTGCGATCGCGGCGACGATGCGCGGCGCGCCGAGCGAGAGCCGCTTGGTGAGCGACGTGCGGGGAATCTGGTGCCGCCAACCTGCGGACGCGTCGACCCTGGGCATCGTTCCGTACGTTCGGAGCGATTTCGTGCGCCTGCGACGGTGGACCTACGCTTTCTCGACGATCCCCGTTCGCCTCCGCAACGCGCGTCCGGTGCGCCTTCTCAGAAACGCGCCGATGCGGCGCGAATGCGCTACGTGAGGACCGGCAAGGTCGCGAAGCTTCCGTTGACGATGGCGGTCGACGGGCGTCCCAGCCACTGCTCGAGCACCGTCGCGTAGACGGTCCGGAAATCCGTCGAGAACGGCAGATTGCCCATGCTGAGCTGCGCGAGCTCGGGGTGCCGGCCGTACAGGCCGCCCTTGACGCCGCCGCCGATGAGGAACAGCGGTGCGGCCTCGCCGTGATCGGTGCCGCGGCTGGCGTTCTCTTCCACCCGCCGGCCGAACTCGCTGAAGGTCATGGTCAGCACGCGGCGGTCGTTGCCGTGCGCGGTCAGGTCGGCGTAGAACGCGGCGACGGCGTTCGCGAAGTCGGCCAGCAGCCGGTCCTGCGTCTGCGGCTGGGTCGTGTGCGTGTCGAACGAGCCGTGCTGCACGTAGAGCACGCGCGTACCGAGCTTGGAGCCGACGATCTGCGCCGCCAACGCGAGACTGCGCCCGAGCGGCGTCGCCGGATAGGTCGCGTCGGTCTTGTAGCCCGCGATCAGCTTGGGCAGCTCTTGCGCGCCGCGCTGGGCGTGGTCTTCGATCTCGGCGACCTGCGCCAAGTACGGCGAGTCGAACGGCACCTGCGCATCCTGCGCGAAGGCGTGGAAGGCGTCGCGGTTGAGCGCGACCCGGTCGCTGACCAAACCGTAGCCGCGCAACGCGTCGATGGCGGGGACGTCGGTCGTCTTGGCGACCAGCACCTCCGGCAACACGTTCGTCAGCGCGACGGCGTTGAAGAGGTTGTCGTGCGGCAAGCCGGCGCCGTCGAGATAGCGCCCGAGCCAGCCGGTCGAGACGTAACCGTCAGGCGTCGCCGTCTGCCAGATCTCCGTCGAGCGGAAGTGCGAGTGGTCGGGGTTGGGGTACCCGACGCCCTGCACGACCGCGACCTGCCCGGCGTCGTACATCTTCTTGAGCGGCGCGAGCGCGGGATTGAAGCCGACGACGTCGTCGAGGCGCAGCACGTTGCCGGCCGGAATCCCGATCGTGGGCCGGAAGCGGTAGTAGTCGGGCATCCCGAACGGCACCACCGTGTTGAGGCCGTCGTTTCCGCCCTGCAGGTTGACGACGACCAGCACGCGATCGTCGTCCGCACCCGCGGCACCCAGCGGCGCCTGCGCGAGCGCTCGCGCGAAGAAATCGTCGGTCCGTCCGACGACGGTAAGCCCCGAGAGCGCACCCAGGAGAAACGACGAACGAGAGAGCTGCATCGGCGTGAGTGTTCCTTTATGCCAACTGATACGCAGGCATCGCCATCGTCAGATAGGCTGCGCCGCGGACGCGTTCGTCGATGTTCTCGACGGAGAGCTGGGCCAGGGCCGATTGGCCGCTGCCGGAGAGATACGAGACGAGCTGCGTCTGGGCGGCGTGCGAGACGTCGCCCTGCAGCATCGTGTCGGTGAGGATGAAGGCGACTTGCGTCGGGTCCATGGTGCGCATCGTCGGCTGGATCCAGGCCGCGTCGGCCGTCATCTTCGGGTTCTCGGCGACGGCGTTGGCGAAGTTCTCGCGGGTCAGCACCGTCTGGCTGTTGAGCCAGGCCGCGCCGCCGTCCCAGCCTTTGACGTTGGGCGGATAGAACAGCACCTGGCCCATCGCGCGCAGCGCGCCGAGCTCGGCCGGCCGGACGTCGGAAACGCCGAACAGCTGATGCGTTCCGACGACGAACTGCACGGGGCTCTTGACCAGCGCCCGATAGGCGCGGTCGCTGTAGAAGACGTTGCTGGCCAGCAACGTCGCCATCACCGGGCGCAGGTCGAAGTCGTGGTGCCGTAAGAGCGCCGCGACCTGATCGACCAGCGCGGGCTCGGGATCGTCGTAGACGAAGAACGAGAGCAGCTTGGTCGCGAAGAAGCGCGGGCACGCGGGCTGCTGGAAAATGATGCGCACGATGTCGCCGCCGTCGAAGTTGCCGGTTTGGCGCAGGAACGTCTTGACGCCCTCGTCGTGCTGGAAGCGCCGTGCCACGAACGTTCCGGTGTCGTCGGCGTTGCGACGGAAGCTCCAGCCGGTGAACGCTCGCGCCGATTCGCGCACGTCGGTCTCAGTATAGTTTCCGATTCCGAGCGTGAAGAGCTCCATCAGCTCGCGGGCGTAGTTCTCGTTCGGGTGCGCCTTGACGTTGACGTTGTTGTCGAGGTAGCGCAGCATGGCGGGGTCCTGCGAGACCCGCAGCGTCAGTTCGCGCACGTTGCCCAGCGCGAAGGTGCGGAAGAGCTGGTTCTGTGCCAGCAGCTCCTGCTCGGTCGTGCCCTTCTCCGGCGAGCTGGTGAAGTGGCCGTGCCAGAACAGCGCCATCTTCTCTTGCAGCGGCGCCGGCGTTGCGATCATCCGCTCGAGCCACCAGGTCTGCAACGCGATCAGGTTGTCGCGGCGGATGACGTTGTTGCGCATCTGGAACGATTTGCGCGCGGCCACGGTCGCGTCGTCGGTAGCCGCGTTCTTCCCGTACAGACCCGGCGGCGCGACCAGCTGCGGCTGCAGCAGCGGCGGCTCGGCGGCCGGCCCGTCGTCGAAGCGCACCAGCGCGGCGGCCGCCTGCGCCGGGCCGAGCGACGTATACCGGTCGACGTCGGCGGGCGAGCCGCCGAAACCGGCACGCCGCAGCAGGTGGGCCGCGAGCCGGCGGTTCCACGGTCCGGCGTACGGGCGGAGCGCGGTCGTCGCATCGAGCGAACCGGCCGGGCGATATGACGGTGAAGCGAGAGTCGTCTGCGGAGCGGCCACGATGCCAGGATAACGCCAGGGACGCGATTCGCGCACGGCGGCATGGATATTCTCATCCCGCCCTTAAAAACGGCAATCGTGAGCCTGCTCGAATCCCACGTCGACCGCGACTCGGCCTTCGAACACAACGCCGCGTCGATGGCGACGCTCGTCGAGGATCTGCGCGCCAACCTCGCGCGCGTGCGCGGCGGCGGCGGCCCCGCGGCGGTCGAACGCCATCGCGCGCGCGGCAAGCTGACCGCGCGCGACCGCATCGACCGCCTGGTCGATCCCGGCAGCGCGTTCCTGGAGCTCTCGGCACTGGCCGCGCACGACATGTACGGCAACGACGCACCGGCCGCCGGCATCGTGACCGGCATCGGCGCGGTGTCGGGAACCGACTGCGTCATCATCGCCAACGACGCGACCGTCAAAGGCGGCACCTACTATCCGATGACCGTCAAGAAGCATCTGCGCGCGCAGGAGATCGCGGCGCAGAACGGTTTGGCGTGCATCTACCTGGTCGACTCCGGCGGCGCGTTCTTGCCGCTGCAGGACGAGGTCTTCCCCGACCGCGACCATTTCGGGCGCAACTTCTACAATCAGGCGCGCATGTCGGCCGAGGGCATCCCGCAGATCGCCTCGGTGATGGGCTCGTGCACGGCCGGGGGCGCCTACGTGCCGGCGATGTCCGACGAGACCGTCATCGTCAAGGACGAGGGGACGATCTTCTTGGGCGGGCCGCCGCTGGTGCAAGCCGCGACCGGCGAGATCGTCACCGCCGAAGAGCTGGGCGGCGCCGACGTGCACACTCGGATCAGCGGCGTCGCCGATCACTTCGCCGTCGACGACGAGCACGCGCTCGGCATCGTACGGCAGATCGTCGCGCACGTCGACCGCCGGCCCTACGATCCGTGGCCGCTGCGCACGCCGCGGCCACCGGCGCGCGACCCGCACGATCTGTACGGGATCATCCCGGCCGACGCGCGGCAGAGCTACGACGTGCGCGAGGTGATCGCGCGCCTGGTCGACGGCTCCGACTTCGCCGAGTTCAAGGCGCGCTACGGCACGACGCTGGTGTGCGGCTTCGCGCACCTCGAGGGCCACCCGGTCGGCATCCTCGCCAACAACGGCATCTTGTTCAGCGAGTCCGCGCTCAAGGGCGCGCACTTCATCGAGCTGTGCTGCAAGCGCGGCATTCCGCTGCTCTTCCTGCAGAACATCACCGGGTTCATGATCGGGCGCGAGTACGAGAACCGCGGTATCGCCAAGGACGGCGCCAAGCTCGTCACCGCGGTCGCCTGCGCCGAGGTGCCGAAGTTCACCGTCGTCATCGGCGGCAGCTTCGGCGCCGGCAACTACGGGATGTGCGGACGCGCCTACGCGCCGCGCCAGCTCTGGATGTGGCCCAACGCGCGCATCAGCGTCATGGGCGGCGCGCAGGCGGCCTCGACGCTGCTGACGGTGCGCATGAACGCCGACGCCGAGCGCGACAAACCAGCGCTCAGCGCGGCCGAGCAAGACGCGTTCAAGGCGCCGATCCTCGAGAAGTACGAGCTCGAGGGGAACCCGTATTACTCTTCGGCGCGGTTGTGGGACGACGGCATCATCGATCCGCTCGACACGCGCCGCGTCCTGAGCATCGGCTTACGCGCCGCGCGCTACGCGCCGCCGAAAGCGACGACCTTCGGCGTCTTCCGCATGTAAGCGTCAGCGCTGCGACAAACGTCGCTGGCGTGACAAAGGTCGGAGGCGACTGGAAAACGTCGAGTAATCGACCGATCACTAGGCCCATGAGACTGCGGATGGGTACTCAGCTCGCGTTCGGCTTTTTCGTTCCGATCGCGGCACTGGCGCTGGCGATCGTCGCCGTCACGGCCGAGATCGCGCACGTGCAAACGCTCAAAGACGACTTGCTGCTCAAGTCGAACATACGCGCGCACACGCGCGACATTCTCTTTCAGGTCACGGCGGCGCGCTACGCGACGCGCGGCTACACGCTCACGCTGCAGCCCAAGAATCTCGAAGCGCAGCACGCAGCGATCGTGACGGCGCACGACGACGTGGCCTTCGTCGTCGCGCACGAGGCGACGCTGCCGGCGGCCCTCGCACCGCAGATCGACGGACTCGACGCGATGGTCACCGCCATCGACCAGCGCAGCACCGAGGTCGCGGATCTCGCCAAGCGCGATCGCGCGATCGTCCTCGAGACGTACATGGGCCACACGAGCGGGCGCGACGCGCACGCGAGCGCGGTCATTGCGGGCAACGTCGGCGGCTTCGCCGCGCTGGCGCGGACGCTCGACGTCATCCTCAAGGCGGCGGGCGCTTCGGCCGACGCTTCGGCGGCGACGATGCACGACCAGCTCGTCCTGCTCGAACGGCTGCTGCTGGGGATCGGTTTGGCGACGGTGCTCGCGACGATCGTCGTCGCCGGACTGCTCGCGCGCCGTATGACTCGCCGGCTCAGCCGCGTCTCGGGCGCGCTCGACGCGATCGTCAGCGACGATTTCGAACGGCTCTCGCAAGCGCTCGACCGGCTCGCGCACGGTGATTTGCGCGTCGGCTTCCGCTCGGAACGCGTGGCGCTCGCCGATCCGTCGGCCGACGAGATCGGCGATCTGACCCGCAGCTACGACGCCCTGGCGGCCGGCCTGGGCGCCGTCGGCGCGCGGCTCAACGACGGGACCGCGCAGTTGCGCTCGCTGATCGGTGGCGTCGTCACCGCCTCGCGCAGCCTCTCGCTGGCCTCGGACCAGACGTCGAGCGCGGCCAATCAGGCCTCGGCGGCCGTCGAGCAGATCGCGCGCGCCGTCGAGAGCGTGGCCGAGGGAGCCAAGGAACAAGCGCACCGCACCGCGCAGGCCAGCGCGGCCGTCGAAGAGCTGGCGCGCTCGGCCGAGATGATCGCGACGACCGCGGCCCATCAAGCCGGTGCGATCCAAGACGCGACCGGCGGCTTGCAGAAGCTCGACGACGGGATCGCCTCTCTCTCCACGCACGGCGACGACCTGGCGCGCAGCGCGCGCGACGCGACGCAAGAGGCGGGCGGCGGGAACGACGCCGTCACCCGCACGCAGGCCACGATGCGCCAGCTGCGCGAGGTTTCGCAGCGAGCCGCGGAGGCGATGCTCGCGCTCGAAGAGCGTTCGCAACAAGTCGAGACGATCGTACGGGCGATCGAAGAGATCGCCGAGCAGACGAACCTGTTGGCGCTCAACGCGGCGATCGAGGCGGCGCGCGCCGGCGATCACGGCCGGGGCTTCGCGGTCGTCGCCGACGAGGTCCGCAAGTTGGCGGAACGCTCGGCCGGCGCGACCAGCGAGATCTCGCAGATCCTCAGCGCGATTCGGCGCGAAACGCTCAACGCGGCCCAAGCGATGCGCGCGTCCGACTCCTCGATGGAAGACGGACTCACGGTCGCCGAACGCGCCGCCGCGGCGTTGGCCGGGGTCGAGCGCGCGATCGAGACGACGACCTCGGTCGCCGAGGAGCTCGCCTCGCGCGCACGCGCGATGCGCGACGCCTCGCTGCACGTGACCGAGAACGTCGCCAGCGCCTCGGCCGCGGTCGAGGAGAACGCCGCGGCCGCCGGCCAGATGCGCGTCACGACGCACGAGATCACCTCGACGATGACGCCGGTCGCGCAGGCGGCCGAGGAGCAGTCGGCGGCCGCGCAGCAGGCGGCGCTCGCGACGGGCGAGCTGGCCTCGGGCGTGGTGGAGATCGACGCCACGGCGCGCGCCCTGCGCGATCAGGCCGAACAGCTGGACCGGCTGGTGGCGCGCTTCATCGTCGACGGCGACGCGCCGCTGGCGGTGCCGGGCTTCGGCGCGTTGGTGGCCGCCGGCTGAGCCCGTCTCCTCACCAAGCTGAGACGATGGTGGGGAAACGGTAAAGAACGTGCTAAACCCGGCCGCGCTCCGCGCCGACGTTACCTTTGTATGAAGGTGCGCATCGGAGCACAGATCGCGGCCGGGTTCGCCGTGCCGCTGGTCGCGCTCGTCATCAGCCTGGCCGCGGTCGTCACCGGCTTTGCCGCGACGAGCGCGGCCAAGAACGACTTGCTCGAAAAAGGCGTCTTCCGGGCCAACGCGCGCGACATCAGCGTGCAGAACGCCTATCAGCGCGAGGCCATCGCCCGCTTCGTCCTGACCCGCAGCGCCGACGCGTACACCCAGTATCAGACCGCCGGCGACGTGGCGACCAAGGACCTCGCGTACATCGAGGACCATCAGGCCTCGGTCCCGGGCGCGAAGGAAGCGTCGGCCCAGATCAGCTCGCTGATCGGTTCGATCCAGGAGCACGACGAAGCCGTCATCACCGCGGCGACCAAGAACCCGCAGGCGGTGCTGGCCGCGTACGGCGGGACGAAGACCGGCGCGTCGGCCCCCATCGCGGCCGCGCTCGCCGGCGCCGCCAGCGCGCAAGCCGATCTGGGCAAAGCGATCACCGCGCTGATCAAGGCCGCCTCGGTCGCCTCGGACAAGTCGAGCGCCGCTTTCGACGAGCGCACGCGCACGACCGAGTACGTGCTGATCGGCCTGGCCGTGCTGGCGTTGGTCGTCTCGACGCTGCTCGCGCTGTGGCTGACGCGGCGCATCCGCAAGCGGTTGGCCGACGTCTCGCAGCGGCTCGACGCGGTCGTCAGCGACGACTTCGCGCGCCTCTCCTCGACCCTCGACCGGCTCGCCGACGGCGATCTGCGGATCGCGTTCCGCTCCGAGCGCGAGACCATCCACGACGACAGCGGCGATGAGATCGCCGACGTCGGCCACGCCTACGATGCGCTGGTCGACGGCTTCGCCGCGATCGGCGAACGGCTGACGGTCGCCGCGCAGCGGCTCGGCGACGCGATCGGCGGCGTGACCCGGGCCTCGCGCAGCGTCGCGCTGGCCAGCGATCAGGCCTCGGCGTCGGCCGCGGAGGCGTCGCGCGCGGTCGAGTCGATCGCGCACACCGTCGACGAGGTCGCGAGCGGGTCGCGCGATCAGGCGACCAAGATCGCGCAAGCCAGTGCCGCCGTCGAAGAGCTGGCGCGCGCCTCGGCCGCGATCGCGGACGGCGCCAACGCGCAGTCGACCGCGATCCAGGAAGCCGCTTTGGCCATCGAGTCGCTCGACCGCGAGATCACGCGCCTCTCCGAGGCCGGTGTCTCGCTGGCCGGCGCGGCGCGCAGCGCCTCGAGCGAAGCCGACGCCGGCGAGAACGCCGTCGAGGCGACGCAGCGCGCGATGCGCGATCTGGGCGAGGTCTCGCAGAAGGCGGCCAACGCGATGATCGCGCTCGAAGGCCGGTCGAGCGCGGTCAGCGAGATCGTCTCGACGATCGAAGAGATCGCCGACCAGACGAACCTGTTGGCGCTCAACGCCGCGATCGAAGCGGCGCGCGCCGGCGAGCACGGCCGCGGCTTCGCGGTCGTCGCCGACGAGGTCCGCAAGCTGGCCGAACGCAGCACCGCGGCGACCAAGGAGATCTCGTCGATCTTGCAGGCGATCCGGCGCGAGACGCTGACCGCCGCCGAAGCGATGCGCGGCTCGAGCGGCTCGATGTCGGAAGGGATCGCGGTCGCCTCGCGCGCTTCCACCGCGCTGACCGCGGTCGCGCAGGCGATCCGCTCGACGACCGAGTTCGCCGACGACCTCGCGCAGCGGGCCGGTTCGATGCGCACCTCCTCGCAGACGCTCACGGCGAACATCGCCAGCGTCGCCGCCGCGATCGGCGAGAACGCCGCTGCCGCGGGTCAGATGCGGCTCACGACGCAGAGCGTCACCGACTTGATGTATCCGGTCGCTCGCACCGCCGAGTCCCAATCCAACGCCTCGTCGCACGTCGCGATCGCGACCAGCGAGCTGGCCGCGGGCGTGCAAGAGATCGACGCGACCGCGCGGGCGCTGCGCGATCAGACCGAGTCGCTCGACGCGCTGGTCGAACAGTTCCGGCTGGCCGATCCGGCCGACTCGCTCTCGCTCGCGCACCCCAACGGCGAGTCGGACGCGCAGCTGGCCGCGCTGGAAGGGCCGCTGGCGCTGCAGAGCTGACCTGCGGCGGTCAGATTCCCGCGAACCAGGCGTAGCCCTGGTCTTCCCAGTAACCGCCCGCGCCGGGCAGCGTCGCGGCCAGCTCGATCCGCTGCACCCACTTCGCGCTCTTGTAGCCCAGCTGCGTCGCGATCCGCAGCCGCACCGGCGCACCGTAGTTCGGCGCGAGCGGCTTGCCGTTGAGATCGGTCGCCAGGATCGTCTGCGGGTGCGCGGCCTGGTGCATGCTCAGCGACTCGTAATAGGCGTTGCCGAGCTGATCGCGGTCCAGGCAGTGAAAGACGACGTAGCGTGCCCGTTGCGCCGGCCGCGCCAACGCCAGCACCGTGGAGAGCTGGACGCCGGTCCACTTGCCGATCGCGCTCCAGCCCTCGACGCAGTCGTGCCGGGTGATCTGCGTGACCTCGCCGAGCGCGCGCAGCTCGCGCAGCGTCAGCCGCTGCGGCGCGGCGACCAGCCCGTCGACGATCAGCCGGTAGCGCGCGAAGTTCCCGCTCACCAGGCCGTCATAGGTGGGATCGCTGGGCGTGTCGAGGCTGTCGATGGGGTAGTCGCCGCGCGTGATCGCGTTCTCCGGGTACTCGCGCGCCAGACCGCGCGTCCCGATCACCGAGAGGTCGACGCGGTTCGCGCTCGCCAGCACCGCGCGCAGCGGCCCTTGCGTGAGCGAGTCCTTGACGCTGCTGCAGCCGGCCAGCCCGATCGACGCCAGCGAGGAGGCGAGAAAGAGCTTGCGCTTCACGGTCCGACGCCGTCGTAACGCCCGAGCACGTACCAACCCGTGATCATCGAGCGGACGTTGTTCCACGCGCCCGTCGTCACCACCAGCAACAGGTGACCGAAGGTGTAGACGACCAGGATGCCCATGAAGACGAAGTGCCACAACCGCGCGAACTGGCGGCCGCCGAAGACCTGCGTGAGCCATGGCAGCGTCGCGTCGATTCCCGGCGAGAGCGCCAGCCCGGTCACCACGACCAGCGGGAAGAGCACGAACAGCACCAGCGTATAGGCCGCTTTCTGCAGCGGGTTGTACGTCCCGTGCGGCGGCGGCGTCTTCCGCAGTCGCAAGTAGTACGCCTGCATCGGCCAGAGCTTGGGCAGATCCGACGGTCGCAAGAGCAGTTCGCGCAGCGAGCCGCGCGCGGCGGCCGTCACCAAGTAGACGAACATCGCCAGCACCAGCATCCAGGCGAAGAAGAAATGCCACAGCCGGCCGTCGGCCAGGTCCTGTTCGCCGGGCAGCGTCATCCAGCCGGGGAACGCGCGCGGCGCCTCGCCGTGCTCGCCGTCGTCGGTATAGCCGAACACGTTGGTCGTCACGAAGCTATGACCGAAGACGGTCGTCGTGCCGACCGGGTGACCGTTCACCAGCGCGGCGCGGAACCACAGCACGCGGTGCGCGACGTCGCTCTTGTCGGACGCGTCCAGATACGGCGCGGCATTGAAGATCTGCAGGCCGCTCATGACCAGCACCAGGATCGAGAGCGCCCACAGCCAGTGGCCGAAGCGCGCGCCGAGCGTGTGGCGGTAGACCGCGCGCGGTTGGCCCGGCGACTCGCTCATCGCTCGGCGACCAGCGTGCGCACGGCGCGCTCGATCTCGGCGTCGTAGCCCTCGCCGACGAAGCGCTCGCGCAGGCGTCCATGCTTGTCGAACAGCAGTTGCGTCGGCCAGGCGGTCACGCCGTAGGCGTTCCAGATGCGCGAGTCGTCGTCGTAGACGACGGGCCAGCTGATTCCCTGGTCCGCCAGCGCGGCGCGCAGGTTGGCGTGGACGCGCTCCTCGGGCAGCTCGGGCGTGTGCACGCCGATGATCGTCACCGCGTCGGTGCCGTACTCGCGGCGCAGATGTTGCAGCTCGGGCGTGACGTGCCGGCAGTTGATGCACGAGAAGGCGAACACGTCGACCAGCGTGACGCGTCCGTCGGTCGCGGGCGGCGCGGTCACGTTGGCCCATCCGCCGCCGGTGAGCACCGGCGCCAGCGTGAGCGCGCTGGCCAGCAGCGGCGCGATGAAGCCGATCATGCCGTGACCTCCTGCGGAACGACGATCGAACGGCCGGCGGTGCGCAGGCGTCCGGCCTCGACCAGTTTAGCGATCTCGACGCTGACGGTCTCGCGGGTGCTCCCGACCAGCGAGGCGACGTCGGCGTGCGTCAAGCGCAGCGCGACCTTCGTCCCGCCCGACACGGGAACGCCGTGCTCGAGCGCGAGCTTGCGGTAGAGGTGCTCGATGCGGTCGCCGACCCGGGCGTAGGCCAGGTCTTCCATCGTCGAGCGGGCCGCGTCGAGCTTGTCGCTGAGCAGCCGGGCGACGTTGAGGGCCAGCGCCGGATCGCGCGTCAGCAGCGCGAAGACGTCCTCGGCGCGCGAGGTGCACAGCAGCGAGTCCTCCATGACGACCGCGACCGTCGTGCGCGGCTCGTCGCCGAACAGCACTTCCTCGCCGAACAGGTCGCCCGGACCGAGCAGCGCGACGGTGACGTCCTTGCCGTCCTCGGTCAGCCGCGCGATCCGCACCGCTCCGCGCTTGACGAAGTAGACGATGCGGGTCGTGTCGCCTTGCTCGAAAACGTGCGTGCCACGCGGCATCTCGCACATGGTGAACAGGTGCTCGGCCTCCGCGACGCCGTCTTCCGTCGTCTGCGCGAAGAGCCGGTTCTGCCGCAGGTACCAGACCTTGTTGGCGTCGGTCATCTCGTTCATGCTAGCACCGGCTTCATGACGACGCGGTAAGCGCGCTTACCACCTCAGTGGCCGCCGGCCGGGCCCTGGACCACCTGGACCAGGTCCTGCGGCCGAATCCAGCGCGCCATCGCCGCCCGCACGCCGGCCGGCGTCGCCGCCAGCTGCGCCAGCGCGTCGATGCGGTCTTGGTCGAGCGGCTGCCCGATCGACGCGTAGGCGAGCATCTCGTCCGCGACCGACTCGTACGACTCGTGCGCGACCGGGATCGACCCGACCACGAGCGCCTTGGCACGCAGCAGCCGGCCCGCGTCGAGCGGGCGCTTCTGCAGCGCCGTCAGGTCGGTGACGACCAGACGCGACGCCGCGGCGACGTTGCGCGGATCGGCGCCGTACGAGATGGTGAAGCGGCTGCGATTGCGTCCGGGCGCCACGGCAGAGTCAACGGTGTAGGCGTAGCCGTGGATTTCGCGCAGGTCGTGGTAGAGCAACGAGGCGTAGAAGCCGCCCGTCAAGACGGTGTTGGCCAGCTGCAAGAGCGGCAGGTCCTTGTCTTGGTAGGTCAGCGGCAGCATCTCGCCCAGCGTCACCTCGGCTTGAATCCGTCCGGTGGCCGGCACGTACGCGGTGACGCGCTTGTTCGGCCGCACCGGCGGCGGAAAGACGTTCGGCGTCGGCCCGGTCGCGTGCCAATCGCCGAAGTACTTCTCGACGCTCGCGCGCGCGGCGTCGGGCGTGACGTCGCCGATCACGACGATGGTGGTGAGGTCGGGTCGATACGATTGCTGGTAGAACGAGCGCACGTCGTCCAGCGTGACCGTGCTCGCCGTCTGCGGCGTCGGCGTGCGCCGGCCCGGATCGCCCGGCGGGAGCAGCGCGTCCGTCAGCGCGACCTGCGCGCGATAGGCCGGGCTCTGCACGGTGCCCTCGAGCTCGCCGACCACCTGCTGTTTGACGATCGCGAACGCGTCGGCGGGGAAGCGCGGGTGCAGCTCGTCGTCGGCAAGCAGCTGCACGCCGCGGTCGAAGTCCGAGGAGAGTACGTCCAAGCCGAAGCTCGTTCCGGCCGAGACGTTGGCCGCGATCGCGTCGAGCTTCGTCTGGTACGCGATCCGGTCGTCGGACTGCGTCCCGAACTCGAACAGATTGTCGGTGATGTCGTCGATGCCGTCCTTGCCGGGCGGGTCCTGCACGCCGTCGTTGTGCAGCACCAGGCCGCGCAGCACGACGGTGTGCGAGATCTGCGAGGGGACGACGATCAGCTTGATCCCGTTGGGCAGGGTTTCTTGCGTCGGCGCCAACGTCGAGGGCGCGACGGTCAGGTGCGAGAGGACGTTCTTGGCGAACGCCGGCAGCGGCGTGTTCGGATTGGGGACGACGGTGTTGTTCTCGCCCTCGCGACCGCCGAACGCGGCGCCGGCGGCCGCCTTGGGCGTCGAGATCGCGACCGTCGCCGTGCTGTTGTCGTAGTCGGTGCGCAGCACGCGGTTGACGTCGTCGACGGTGACCTTCGCGATCCCCGCCAGGTCTTCGTCGGGCGTGCGGTGCTCGACGGCCAGCGCGTCGCTCCAGGTCGAGGCCAGTCCGCTGACCGAGTTGACGGCGAACTGCGCCTGCGCCAGCTCGCGCTTCTTCATCACCTCGACCAGGTCGGCCGGCACGCCGGTCTTCTTGTAGCCGTCGATCACCGCTTCGACCTCGGCGACCGCGTCGTCGCCCTTGGTCGACACCGGTACCGCCGCGCCGACCAGCGACACGCCGGCGGCCGGATAGGTCTGTCCCTGCGCGAAGGTCTGCAGCGCCTTGCCCGAGACCTGGAGATCGTACAACGCGCCGCGCGGGCTGTTGAGGATGTCGCTGAGGATCTCGGACGCGTAGTAGTCGGGGCTGTCGTAGCCCGGCACGCGGTAGGCGACGAACGCCAGCGTGATCGGGTCCGAGCTGTTGTCGCGCAGCGTGAGCGGGGTGAGCGGCTGCAGCCGCACCGGCTGGCGCGCCGGCAGCGCCGCCGACGGATCGTCGGCCCACAGCGCGGTGACCTTCGCGATGGTGGCCTGCGGATCGACGTCGCCGGCGATCACGTAGATCGCGTTGTTCGGATGGTACCAGCGATCGTAGAAGCGCCGCAGATCCGGCGCCTGCAGCTGCTTGAAGCTGGCCACCGTGCCCAGCCCGGTGTCGGCGTACGGCGTGCCGGCCATGACGTGCTCGATCGCCTTCGTGTAGAGCCGGTAGCTCGCGCTGGAGTTGTCGCGGGTGACTTCTTGCGTGATCGCGCCGCGCTCTTCGTCCCATCCCTGCTGCGAGTCGAGGATGCCGCTCGCGCGCGAGCGCTCGAGATGCAGCGCGATGTCGAGATCCTGGGTCGGCACCTCGAAGAAGAACTGGGTGATCTCGTTCTGGGTGTCGGCGTTGAACGTGCCGCCGGTGACCGCCATCGTCTGCGCGAACTGCGAGGCGCCGATCGTTCGGCTGCCGCGGAACATCATGTGCTCCTGCGCGTGCGCCGTGCCGGTGACCGACTCGTCGTCGGCGCCGGCCAAGTAGTTCATCCAGGTCGAGACGACCGGGGCCAGGCGGTCGCGGATCACGACGACCTGCATCCCGTCGGGCAAGGTCGCGCGGGTCACGTCGGCGCTGAGCGGCTGGGGTTGCGCACCCGCCGGAGCCAAGGGACCGGCGAGGAGTGCCGCGGCGAGCGCGGCGGCGGCGAAGGGGCGCAGGCGGTTCATGGTCTCTGAACGTTCCGAGCGGACGAGGCGGCACCTCGCGCACCGTGGAACGCCTGCGTCCGTGCCCGAAGCCGCCCTCCGCGTCACCCGGCAGGCGAGGCGCGTCCGCGTGACGCTGGCCCGCCCCGACGTGCGCAACGCCTTCAACGCCGCGCTGATCGCGGAGCTGCGCGACACGTTTCTCGCCCTCGCCGTGGAGCCGCACGTTCGCGTCGTGATCCTGGAAGGCGAGGGCAAGGTCTTCTGCGGGGGCGCCGACGTCAACTGGATGCGCGCGTCGCTCGATCTCTCCGAGGACGACAACGTCCACGACGCCGAGGCGATGTCCGACATGTACCGCGCGATCGACCGCTGCCCGAAAGGCGTGATCGTGCGCGCGCACGGCGCGGCCCTGGGCGGCGGCGCCGGGCTGTGCGCGGTGGGCGACGCGGTCGTCACCGACGCCGAAGCGATCTTCGGCTTCACCGAGACCAAGCTCGGCATCATCCCGGCCGTCATCTCGCCGTTCGTGCTGGCGAAGATCGGTGCCGGCAACGCGCGCCGGTACTTCTTGAGCGGCGAACGTTTCGACGCGCGGACCGCGCAGGCGATCGGCCTGGTGCACGAAGTCGTGCCGGGCGACGCGCTGGACGGGACGGTCGACGCGATCGCGAGCGAGCTCGAGAGCGCCGGACCCGAAGCGGTGGCCGCCGCGAAGGGACTGATCCCGCAGGTGCTGGCGGCCAGCTACGACGGGAGCCGCACGCTGACCGCGCGCGCGATCGCGCGCCGCCGCACCAGCGCCGAAGGACAGGACGGGCTGCGCGCCTTCCTCGAGCGGCGGCCGGCGGGGTGGATCGCGCCGTGATCCGCCGTCTGCTGATCGCCAACCGTGGCGAGATCGCGATCCGCATCGCGCGCGGCGCGCGCGAGCTCGGCATCGTGCCGGTCGGCGTCTACTCCGACGCCGACGCGCACGCGCTGTTCCGCTCGTCGATGGACGCCACGCTGCGCATCGGCCGCGGTCCGGCCGGCGAATCGTATCTCGACGGCGAGCGGATCGTCGCCGCCGCGAAAACGCTGGGCGCCGACGCGATCCATCCCGGGTACGGCTTCCTCTCCGAGCGCGCCTCGTTTGCCCAGCTGGTCGTCGACGCGGGGCTGACGTTCGTGGGGCCGACGCCGGACGCGATCGCGGCGATGGGCTCGAAGATCGACGCCAAGCGCCGCGTGCGCGCGGCGGGCGTCCCGGTCGTTCCCGGCTACGACGGCGACGACCAGCGCGATGCGGTGCTGCGCGAGCACGCAACGCGCATCGGCACGCCGCTGCTCATTAAGGCGTCGGCGGGCGGCGGCGGACGCGGGATGCGGGTGGTCGAGAACCTTGCCGACTTCGACGAGGCGCTGGCGAGCGCGCGCCGCGAAGCCAAGGCGGCCTTCGGCGACGACGCGGTGCTGCTCGAGCGGTACCTGACGCGCCCGCGACACGTCGAGTTCCAGATCCTGGCCGACGCCTACGGCGCGACCGTGCACCTGGGCGAGCGGGAGTGCTCGATCCAGCGCCGTCACCAGAAGGTCATCGAGGAGGCGCCGAGCGTCGCGCTCGATCCCGGCCTGCGCGCGCACATGGGTCAGGCCGCCGTCGAAGCCGCGCGCAGCGTCGGCTACACCAACGCCGGCACGGCCGAGTTCATGCTCGACGCCGACGGCGCGTTCTACTTCCTGGAGATGAACGCGCGCCTGCAGGTCGAGCACCCGGTGACGGAGCTGGTGTACGGCGTCGACCTCGTGCACGAGCAGCTGCGCATCGCCGGCGGCGAACGCTTGCGCTTCACCCAAGCCGATCTCGTGCCGCGCGGCTGGGCGATCGAAGCGCGCCTCAACGCCGAGGATCCCGCGCACGACTTCCTGCCGCAAGCCGGTACGATCGCGACCTTCGAAGTCCCGCGCGGCCCCGGCGTGCGGCTCGACAGCGGCTTCGCCGCCGGCAACGAGGTGCCGGTCTTCTACGACTCGCTGCTGGCCAAGATCATCGTGTGGGGCGCCGACCGCGACGCCGCCGTCGCGCGCCTGGCCGTGACCCTGCGCGAGACCGACGTCGCGGGCGTGGCCACGAACCTGCCGCTGCTGCGCGCGATCGTCGGCGACGAGCGCTATCGCGCCGGCGAGACGACGACGCGCTTCCTCGACGAGCGGATGCCGACGTACCACCTGGGCATCCCGCGCGCCACCGAGGCCGCCAAGCTGCGCGTCGCCGCGGCACTGCTCGCGCGCGCCGGCGACTGGCGGCTCGGCGGCGTCGGCGTACCGCTGGCATACGCGATCGACGGCGACCCGGTCCGCGCCCACGCGACCTTCGACGGGACGCGCTGGCGGCTGAGCGGCGACCTGATCGCGACGATCGAGGCCAACGGCTGCGACGCGACCGCGACGCAGACCGGCGGCACCGTCGCGCTGAACGGCAGCATCGTGCGCTGGACGTGGCTGGCGCCGCCGAGCGCGTCGGCCGACCACGGCGCGCACGCCGCCGGCTCCGGTGAGGTGACCGCGCCCATGCCGGGCAAGATCGTCAGCGTGGCGGCTGAGCCCGGCGCCCACGTCGAGCAGCGCGCGCTGCTGATCGTGCTCGAGGCGATGAAGATGGAGCACCGCATCGAGGCCCCGATCGCGGGCACCGTCGGCGAGGTCCGCGTCAAACCCGGCGACCTGGTCGCCAGCGGCGCGCTGCTGGTCACCATCGGCGCGTAGCCGTGCGCGTCATCCTGATTCCCGGCTGGAACGAGGCGGCGGCGCTGATGCGCACCTTCGACGAGGGGCGGCACGGGATCGACGGGCTGGCCGCCTATGGCTTCGACTGCTCGATCTTTCCGGTCGACGGCGACGACCCGCTGCGCGAGCGGATCGATCGCTTCGCGGCGTTTCTCGACGCGCTGCGCACCCGCGAGGGCGACGAGGCGTTTCCGGTCGCGACGGTGGGCTACAGCATGGGCGGCCTGGTCAACCGCGGCTTCTTACGCGCGTATCCGCATCGCGCGCACGAGATCGCGGCGACGGTGCAGATCGCGGCGCCCAACGGCGGCCTCATCACCAACTACGCCGTCGGCACGCTGCGCATCGCGCGCGTCCCCACCCACGTCTTGGCCGACCTCGACGTCGCCTCGCCGTTCGTGACCTGGCTGAACGGGACCGGCGGCTGCTGGGTGCCCGATCCCGACAACGCCCGCAAGCAGCGCTGGAAGCTCGATCGCGAGCCGTGGGTCGCGCCCGAGGGCCACCGCGTGCTGCACCTGGCCGGCCGGATGCCGAAGTACGGCTTGCAGAGCGACGGCGTCGTCATGATCGAGTCCGCGTCGCTCGACGGTGCGCTGACGTGCACGACGCTCGACGGCGACGCCGCCAACCACCTCAACCTCGGCGCGGCGTCGAACCTGTTCGCGACGATCTTCCGCCGCTTCCGGCACGACGACGCGGTGTGGCCGACGTGCGTCGCGCAGATCGCGAAGTTCTTGCGCGGCGAGCCGGTGGAGACCCAGATCACGACCGCTTGATGAGTCGCATCCCGGTCGACGGCGACAAGTAACCGGGCCGTCCAGCGGGAACACGGGGTCGGGTGAGCACCACCCGGCCTCCGTCTTCCCTCGCCATTCGCACCGGTTCGTTCTGCGACGGCACGCCGGCCGCCGCGCGGCGCAACGTGACGCTGCTGGTCGAAGGCGACCGGATCACCGCCATCCGGCCGAACGACGGCCCCGTCCCGGCCGACCGCACGCTGGAGGCGGCCTGCGTCGTCCCGGGGCTGATCAACGCGCACGCGCACCTGGAGGCCAACGGCGAGCCCGACCTGGCCTCGGTGATCGTCTTGCGCACGCCGCTGCAGCGCGCGCTCTACGCCGCGCAGAACGCGCGGTTGGCGCTGCAGGCCGGCGTCACCACCGTGCGCGACCTGGGCGCGGCCGACGGCACCGCGATCGCGGTACGCGACGCGGTCGAAAAGGGCGAGCACCCCGGCCCGACCATCATTCCCGCCGGCCGCGCGCTGTGCATGACCGGCGGGCACGGGTTCTTCATGGGCCGCGAGACCGACGGCCCGTGGGACGCGCGCAAGGCCGTGCGCGAGCAGCGCAAAGCGGGCGCCGGCGTCATCAAGCTGATCGCGACCGGCGGCGTGCTCACCAAGGGCGCCGTGCCGGGACAGGACCAGCTGACCGAGGACGAGATGCGCGCGGCCGTCGACGAGGCGCACACGCACGGGATGCGCGTCGGCGCGCACGCGATCGGCACCAGCGGAATCAAGAACGCGCTGCGCGCCGGCGTCGACTCGATCGAGCACGGGCACCTGCTCGACGACGAGGCGATCGCGCTGTTCCTCGAACGCGGAACGCGCCTGGTGCCGACGCTGGCGGCGGTGACCTGCATCGTCGAGAACGCGCAGAACGGGACGCAGCCGGACTTCGTCGTGCGCAAGGCGCTCGAGCTCAACGAGCGCGCCGGCGAGAACGTGCGCCGCGCCTGGCGGGCCGGCGTGCGCATCGCCGGCGGCTCCGACGCCGGGACGCCGTACAACTTCCATCAGAACTACGCCTACGAAGTCGAGCTGATGGTGCGCGTGCTTGGCATGGCGCCGCTCGAGGCGCTGCACGCGGCGACGCAGAGCGCGGGCGAGCTGCTCGGCGTCGAGGCCGGCGTGCTCGACACCGGACGCCCGGCCGACGTACTGCTGCTGGCGGGCGACGCCGGCACCGACGTGCGCGCGCTGCGCGACCCGCAGGCCGTGATCAAGGCGGGCGCGATCGTTCACCAGCGTGCCTGACGGCAGTCTGGCCGGACTGCGCGTCGCGATCCTCGCGCCGATCAGCTGGCCGGCGCCGCCGCCCGGCTACGGCCCGTGGGAGCAGGTCGCCTCCGACATCGCCCGCGGCATGGTCGCGCGGGGACTGGACGTCACGCTGTTCGCGACCGGCAACTCGCGCAGCCCCGGCAAGCTCGCATCCGTGATCCCCGTCGGACTCAACGAAGACCCGGCGCTCAACGGCGAGGTCAGCGTCGAGTTGCACATCGCCTCGCTGTTCGCGCGCGCGCGCGAGTTCGATCTGATCCACAACAACTTGGATTGGAAGCCGCTGCTCTACGCGCTGGCGACCGACGCGCCGCCGCTGCTCACGACCGTGCACGGCTTCTCCTCGCCGCCGATCTTGGGCGCGTACTACGCCGGCGCGGCGCGCTCGTTCTACTGTTCGATCAGCGACGCCGATCGCGACCCGGGCCTGGCGTACCTGGCGACGACCTACAACGGCGTCGACCCCAACGCGTGGACGTTTCGCGAGCACCCCGGCGACTATCTGCTGTTCTTCGCGCGCTTCCACCCCGAGAAGGGCGCGCACCTGGCGATCGAGGTCGCCCGCCGCGCGGGCGTGCGTCTGAAGATGGCCGGCATTCCGCACGACGAGGCATACTTTCGCGAGCAGGTCGCGCCGTACATCGACGGCGACGCGGTGCAGTACCTCGGCCACGTGCAAGGCGCCGCGCGCGACGAGCTGGTCGGCGGCGCGCTGGCGCTGGTGCACCTGACGACGCGGCCGGAACGCTTCGGTCTGACGCTGATCGAGGCGATGGCGTGCGGCACGCCGGTGCTGGGCGCGCGCATGGGCTCGATCCCCGAGATCGTCGTCGACGGCGTGACCGGCTATCTGTGCGACGACGTCGCGCAAGCCGTCGCGCGCGTGCCGGACCTGGCGACGCTCTCGCGCCGCGCGTGCCGCGCGCACGTCGAGGCGACCTTCTCGCTCGAGCGGATGACGGAGCGCTATCTCGCCGCCTACGCCGAGGCGCTGCGCTTGTGCCTGCCGCCGCCCCCGACCGACGAACAGCTGCGCTGGCGCGCCCACGACTGGTGGGACCGGCCGCAGGCGTTTACCGACCTCCCGCCCAAGCCGCGCAGCCGCTGATGTTCGCGTTCGTCGTCTCCCTGCGGCGGCCGCTCGACGAGGCCGACCGCGCGACCCTCGCCGCGCTCGCGCGCGTCAACATTCCGGTCCACGTCCTCGATGCCGCGACGCTGGACCCCGCGCGCTTGGCGGACGCGTGCGCGCTGCCGCCGCGCCTGGTCATGGTCGCCGTCGACGACGCTGCGTTGGGCGAACGGCTCGCCGCCGGCGGCTACGACGCGCACGTGCTCGGGGCGGGCGAACCGCTGGCGAACGCGCTGCCGGCGCTCGAGGTCGCGTTCTGCCGCGCCTCGCTCGAGCTGCGCGGGTTGGTGGCGCGGCTCTTCCGCCGCCCCCACTAAGCGCCGATCGCCGCCGCCTGGAGGACGACGAACTCGGCCCCGGCCATCGTCAACCGGCCGGCGTCGCGCAGCTTGCCGACCTCGACCGAGACCGTCTCGCGCGTCGAGCCGACCAGCGAGGCGATGTCGGCGTGGGTGAGCTTGAGCGTGATGCGCACGTTGCCGTTCTGTTCGCGCACGCCGTGCTCGTCGGCCAGGCGTTGGAACAGGCGCACGATGCGATCCGGCACCTTGAGCGCCGCCAGGTCCTCGATCGTCGAGATCGCCTCGTCGCGCTGCTCGTGCAGATAGCGCGCCATGTTGAGCGCGATCGCCGGCTGCGTCGCGATCAGCCCGAACAGGTCTTGCGCGCGCGAGGTGCACACCAGCGCGTCCTCGATGACGGTCGCGATCGTCTTGCGCTCGGTCTCGCCGAACAGCGCTTCCTCGCCGAAGACGTCGCCCTGGCCCAGGATCGCGATCGTCACTTCCTTCCCGTCGGCGGTGACGCGCGAGAGCCGCACGCGACCGCGCTTGAGGAAGTAGACGGTGCCGGCCGGATCGCCTTGCTCGAAGAGCATCGTTCGCCGTCCGCGCTCGAGGATGGTGAAGAGGTGGTTGCAGCCCGAGAGCACGTCCTCGCCCACCCGCTCGAAGAGCCGGCTCCGGCGCAGATACCAGACCTTGTTCTCACGGACCATCCGGAACGTCCCCACCACTCTCGTCGGGCGGTTCCCTTCGCCACCGGCCGCGGCCGGCCATGGGCGACCCGGACCACATGTTCACGATTTGACAACTGACCGGCGGTCAGTCAGTATAGCGGAGCCCATGGCGATCCGGCTTTCCGGTCACCAGCCCTTCGTGCGGTACTTCGCGGCCCGTACCGTCTCGGAGTTCGCCTACCAGATGGCCGGCGTCGCGGTCGGGTGGCAGGTCTACGCGCTCACCCGCAGCGCGTTGGCGCTCGGGCTGATCGGCCTGACCCAGTTCGTCCCTTCGGCGCTGCTGGTGTTCGTGGCCGGCCACACGGCGGACCGCTACGACCGCCGGCGCGTCGTCGCGATCTGCCGCGTCGTGCAGGGCCTCGCCGCGGCATACCTCGCCTGGGGCAGCTTAGCGGGCCGGCTGCGCGTGCCGGATCTCTTCGCCGCGGTCGTCGTGCTCGGCGTCGCCTGGTCGTTCGAGAGCCCCGCCGACGCCGCGCTGCTGACCGGTGTGACGCCGGCGGGGATCTTCCAGCGCGCGGCGGCGACCGTCAACGGCGCCGGCGAGGTCGCCTCCATCGCCGGACCCGCGGTGGGCGGGCTGGCCTACGCGCTCTCGCCCGGCGTGCCGTACGCGCTGATCGCCCTCTTCTCGCTGGTCGCGGCGGTGCTCGACCTCACCATCCGGCTCGAGCGGCCGATCACCGTGCGCGAAGCCAGCTCACCGCGCGAGATGTTCGCGGGCGTCGCGTTCGTGCGCCGCAGCCCCGCGATCTTGGGGACCATCTCGCTCGACCTGTTCGCGGTGCTGTTCGGCGGCGTCACCGCGCTGCTCCCGATCTACGCACGCGACGTGCTGCACACCGGGCCGTGGGGCCTCGGCCTCTTGCGCAGCGCGCCGGCGATCGGCGCGCTGGTGACGGCCGCACTGCTCGCCCGTCACGGGATCGCGCGCCGTGCCGGGCGCAAGATGTTCTGGGCCGTGATCGCGTTCGGGGCGGCGACGGTCGTGTTCGCCGTCTCGCACCTGCTGTGGCTCTCGGTGCTGGCGCTGGCGGCGCTCGGTGCGGCCGACGCGGTGAGCGTCGTGGTGCGCTCGGCGCTGGTGCAACTCGGAACGCCGGACGCGATGCGCGGCCGCGTCGGCGCCGTCCACTACCTGTTCGTCAACGCCTCCAACCAGCTCGGCCAGTTCGAGAGCGGCGTCACCGCGGCGCTGCTCGGCGCGATGCCGGCCGCGGCGCTGGGCGGCGTCGGCACGATCGCGGTCGCGCTGCTGTGGATGCGGCTCTTCCCCGGCCTGCGCGCCGTCGACCGGCTCGAATGAGCGCCGAAGTGAAGCGCCCGCGCACCAAGCCGGCGGCGGTGCGGCGTGAGGAGCTGCTCGACGCGGCCGAACGGCGCTTCGTCGCGCACGGCGTCGCCGCGACCAGCGTCGAGGAGATCGTCGCCGACGCGGGCGTCGCGAAGGGCACGTTCTACCTGTACTTCGACGCCAAGGAAGCGCTGCTGCCGGCGTTGCGCGACCGGTACGCGACCGCGTTCCGCGTGACGCTCGCCTCCGCCGTCGCGCGCCGGAAGCCGGACGACTGGGCCGGCCGGCTGCGCACCTGGGTCGAGGTCGCGGTCACCGACTACCTCGAGCGGGCCGCGCTGCACGACGTCGTGTTCCATACGGGAGGAGCGCGCGTGCTCGATCACCACGGCGACTTTCCGGTCGTCGACGACCTCGCCGCGCTGCTGCGCGAGGGCGCGAGAGCCGGCGCGTGGTCGGCCGAGACGCCGCGCCAGACCGCGCTGATGCTCTTCCACGCCCTGCACGGTGCGGTCGACGACACGATCGCCGGCAGCGAGCCCGTCGACCGCAAGCGTCTCACCGTTGCGCTGGTGCGCTTCTTCCGGCGCGCGGTCGCCGCGGTCTGACGCGCGCGCGGGCTCGCGCGCTCAGAACGTGCGGTCCAGGACCGAGGTCAGGTTGCCGTGCAGCACGTCGGTCGGGATGACCGGACAATCGGGGACGCGCTGCGGCCCCTTCTCGGTCGCCGTGTCGGCGACCCAGCACTCACCGGGCACGATCGCGCAATAGCACGTCCGCACGTTCATGCGGCTCAACGCGCGCGCCAACGTGGGCGCGAACAGCGCGCTTTGGAAGTGCATCATGCGCATGCTCACGCCCGGCCGCAGCACCATCCCCGGTCCGCCCGACGCGAAATCCACGCCGACGGTGCCGTGGGTGCGGCCGGCACGCTGAATGATGTGATCGCCCAGCAAGGCATGCAGGACGGCGACGAAGTCGGGCTTCGAAACGCCGTCGACGGTCACGACGACGCTTTGCAGCACGGCCGGACCCAGGCCGTTGTTGGTCAGCGCCAGCGCGACCTCGGGCGGGTGCAGATCGGAGGAGACCGAGACGTAGGGCCACACCTGCGCGTTGAGCTCCTGCTGGATCACCTGGGTCTGCCACCAGGCCACGCCGGTCGCGGCCGTCGACATCACCAGCGCACAGATCGCGATGATCAGATCGAGGCGCAGGCCTTTGCGCAGCGCAGCCGTCTCGGCGTCGTTCGGCTCGACGCTCATCGCAGCGCGGCGGCGCGGTCGTCGACCCAGTGCAACACGTTTCGTCCGCGCTCGGCCTTGGCCAGCGCATCGTCGACGGTCTCGCCCAGGACGGTGAAGTGGCCCATCTTGCGGCGCAGCGCCGCGTGCGCCTTGCCGTAGAGGTGCAGCTTGAGGTCGCGCTCGCGCAACAGCTCGTCGATGCCGCCCAGCGTGTCGCCGGCGCCCGCACCCAGGATGTTGACCATCACCGCCGGCGCGAACTGGCGCGGCTCGACCAGCGGCAGACCGCAGATCGCGCGCACGTGCAGGTCGTACTGGCTGACTTGCGTGGCGTCGAGCGAGTAGTGGCCGCTGTTGTGGACGCGCGGCGCGATCTCGTTGACGAGCAACTCGTCGCCCAGCTGGAAGAACTCGACGCAGAACGTGCCGACGATCTCGAGCCGCTCGGCGATCGTGGTGGCGTAGGCGCGCGCGCGCGCGGCGATGGCCGGGTCGATCCGGCCCGGCACGATCGTCGTCGCCAGCACGCCGTGGTCGTGCTGGTTCTCGGAGGTCGGGAAGGCGACGATCTGGCCGGCTTCGTTGCGCACCGCGATGATCGAGAGCTCGCGATCGAACGGGATCAGCCGCTCCCAGATCAGCGCGCGTCCCTTCGCCTGGGTCCACGCCCGCGCGGCCTCCTCGGGCGAGCGCACGACCCACTGACCTTTGCCGTCGTAGCCGCCCAGCGTCGTCTTGAGCACGCCGGGATAGCCGATCTCGGTGGCGGCCCAGTCCAGCTCTTCGCGCGTGCGCACCGGGGCGAAGTCCGCCGTCGGGATCCCGCACTCGCGCACGAAGGTCTTCTCGAAGATGCGCTCTTGCGTGATGCGCAGTGCCGTCGAGCCCGGGTGCACGATGCGACGGTCGGCTTCGAGTGCCAGCACCGACTCGAGCGGGATGTTCTCGAACTCGTAGGTCACCACGTCGCTGCGCGCGCCCAGCTCGCCGATCGCGCGCAAATCGTCGTAGGCGGCGACGATCTGCTCGTCGGCGACCTGACCGGTCGGCGAATCGGGAAACGGCTCGAGCGTGACGACGCGCAAGCCCATCCGCTTCGCTTCCAGCGTCAGCATGCGGCCCAATTGGCCGCCGCCGAGGATGCCGATCGTACGGATCACAGCGCGGTCGCCTCGACCTCGGCCGCGACGCGTTCGCGGCGCTCCGCCAACCGTTGCGCGAGCGCCGGGTCGTGCAGCGCGAGGATGCGCGCGGCGAAGAGCGCCGCGTTGGCGGCGCCGCCGATCGCCATCGTCGCGACCGGCACGCCGGCCGGCATCTGCGCGATCGAGAGCAGCGAGTCGAGGCCCTTGAGCGCCTTCGACTCGACCGGCACGCCGACGACCGGCAGATCGGTCTTGGTCGCGACCATCCCCGGCAGGTGCGCGGCGCCGCCGGCGCCCGCGATGATGACCTGCAGACCGCGCCCGGCCGCTTCGCTCGCATAGCGGAACATCAGGTCGGGCGTGCGGTGCGCCGAGACGACCTTGAGCTCGAAGGGGACGCCCAGCTCCTGCAGGGTGGTCGCGGCCGCCCGCATCGTCTCCAGGTCCGACTTCGAGCCCATGATAATGCCGACGCGAGGCGCTCCGTTCACGGTACCGCCGTTCGCGCGGTTCCGCGTGGTTCCATGCTCGTGAGCCGGCGGCCGGGCGTCGCCCGCCCGAGCCGCCGGCCGTTCGCGCCCGCCGCGCTAGGGCTTGCTGCTCAGCGCGCAGTTCGTCGTCGGATCGAGGACCAGGATGAACGTGTTGGACGGGTTCGTGAACTGCTTGCTGATGGAGTAGAGGACGCCGTAGGCGTTCAGCGGCTGGCTCGGCGGCTTGAAGTACACCCCGAAGCTATAACTGCTGGAGAGCCCTAACGGGTGAAGGTTGTAGACCTTCCCCATGAACTGGACCTCGGCGCGCTCCATCAGGGTCTTCGGATCGATGTTGTAGGTCGTCGTCGCCGTCATGCCCAGCAGGTGGCCGAACTTCGCCCTGCAAGCCGGGTCTTTGGCGGGGTTGCGGCTGCCCGTCTGGTTGAGCCCGTACAGATAGCGCGTGACGGTCTGGGTTCGACCGGTTTGCGCGGATGCGGGCACAATCGCGGTAGCGGCGAAGCCGAACGCGACGAAGGCCGCAGCCAGGAATCGAATGCTGTTCTTCATGGTGCTTTCTCCCGAAAAAGAATGTGTTCGTCGAGCCGCACATGAGGAAAGAACAGCGCGCAAGGTCGTGATAAATGCACACCCGATACGTTCCACACCCGTGTTTCCCGACGACACGCGATCCGTTGATCGATGACTGCTCGCCGCGTGGCGAGCAGATGGATGTCGGTGTCCTTTTCTACACCGGCAAAGCGAGCGGTGTCAAGCGATGAGGTTTTCGCTCGGGATCAACTACTGGCCGCGGCGCAGCGCGATGGCGATGTGGCGGCGTTTCGACGCGGGCGAGATCCGCGAGGACCTGGCGCGCATCGCCGAGCTGGGGCTCGACTCGGTCCGGTTCTTCCTGCGCTGGGCCGACTTCCAGCCCGAGCCGCGGACGCTCGACCGGACGATGCTCACGCGGCTGGAGACGTTCGCCGACCTGGTCGCGCAAGCGGGACTCCAAGCGATGCCGACGCTGTCCTGCGGCCACATGAGCGGCGTCAACTGGCTGCCGTCGTGGTCGCTCGACCCGGCCACGACCACCGCCCGCTTTCGCACGATCACCGAACGGGGCGAGTCGCCGAACGGGATCGGCGACTTCTACCTGCCCGGTCCATTGCTCGAAGCGCAGGTGCGTTTCGCGCGCGCGGTCGGCGAGCGTCTGCGCGCGCATCCGGCCGTGACGGCGTGGGACCTGGGCAACGAGTTCAGCAACCTGCGCGAGCCGACGTCGGCCGACGCCGCGGCAACGTGGAGCCGCGTGCTCGTCGACGCGCTCGAGGCGACGTCGGGCATTCCGTCCACCGCCGGGACGCACGGCGAGGACCTGACCCTCGACCGCGCCCTGCGCCTCTCCTCGCTGTGCTCGTCGTATCCGTACGCCACGATGCACGGGTACAGCGTCTACAGCGCGTTCGCGCGCGATCGCCTCGATCCCGAGGTGGTGCCGTTCTTGGCGGCGCTCGCCTCGAACTTCAGCGGCAAGCCCGTGCTCTTCACCGAGTTCGGCAACCCCGCGTGTCAAGCCGGCACGACGCTGCCGCTCGCGTGCCTCGACGAAGACGAGATGGCGACGTACTGCACGCGCGTGCTCGACCGGCTGCACGCCGACGGCTACCTGGGCGGCTGGTGGTGGTGCTGGGCCGACTACGCCGACGCGCTGCGCGACGAGCCGCCGTTCGATCGCGCGCCGCACGAGCGCGCCTTCGGGATCATCCGCAGCGACGGCAGCACGAAGCCGGTCGCCGACGCGCTCGCCGCGTTCGCGCGCGAGCGCCGCAGCGTCGCACCGCCGGTCGCCGACCGCCCCGTCCTCGACGAGCGAACCTACTACGCCGCGCTGCCGCAGGCGACCGGCGAGGCATATCGGGTGTACCTCACGCGCGTCGAGGAACGGCGCGGTGCGATGCGGTAAGCCGAAGCGGTGCGCGAGAATACCCTCAAACGCCGGCTCGACGCCGGCGAGACCGTCCACGGCGCGTGGCTGATGCTGGCCGAGCCGCTGGCGGCCGAAGCGATGGCCAGCGCGGGCTTCGATTGGCTCTTGATCGACATGGAACACGGGCCGATTCCCTTGCAGGTCGCGGCGACGATGGTGACCGCGCTGCGCGCGGCCGGCGTGACGCCGTTCGTGCGGCCGGCCTGGAACGAACCGGCGCAGATCCAGCGCGTGCTCGACCTGGGCTGTTCGGGGATCGTCGTCCCGGTCGTCAACACCGCCGACGACGCGCGGCGGGTCGTGCGCGACGCCCGCTTCCCGCCCCTGGGCGAGCGCAGCCGCGGCGCGGTGCGCGCCAACCTCGCCTTCGGCACCGACGGCAACACCTACAGCGAACGGGCCAACGACGAAGTGCTGGTCTACGTGCAGATCGAGACGGAGGAAGCCGTCGAGAACTGTGCGGCGATCGCCGCCGTCCCGGGCGTCGACGGCGTGTTCCTGGGCCCGAACGACCTCGCCGCGTCGGGCGGCAAGCGCTGGCCGGACGTCTGGAAGCGCGACGAGGTCTACATGAAGAAGATCGCGCACGTCGCGCAGGTCGCGCGCGCGGCCGGCAAGCACGCCGGCATCCTCGCGCGTGACGGCGCGATGGCCGGCGAGATGGCCGCCGCCGGCTACGATTTCGTCGGCGTCTCGAGCGACATCAACTACCTGATGGGGACCGCGAAGCGCGAGCTCGAGGCGGCGCGGCGCGGAACGGGATGAACGTCGCGCTGATCACCGGCGCTTCGTCGGGGATCGGCAACGCGCTGGTGCTGCTGGCCGCGCGCGCCGGCTATCAGGTCGTCGCGATCGGACGCAACCAGATCGCGCTCACCACGCTCGCCAACCGCGTGCGCGCCGAAGGCGGCGAGATCGAGGTCGGCGCGTTCGACCTGGCCGACCCGCACAGCGCGGCGGCCGTCGTCGCGCTGGCGCACCGCGCCTTCGGTCCGATCGAGCTGCTGGTCGCGAACGCCGGCGCGGCGGCGGTTGGCGAGCTGTCGGCGCAGAGCGACGCGGCGCTGCAAGGACAGTTCGGCCTGCACGTGATCGGGCCGGTCGCGCTGGTGCGCGAAGCGCTGCCCGACCTGCAGGCGCGCGGCGGCCACGTCTTCCTGGTCGGCAGCGGCGTCGCACGCGTGCCGATCGGCGGCATGGGCGCGTACCCGCCCTCGAAGGCGGCGCTGCGGTCGGCCGCGACGATCGTGCGCCGCGAGCTGCGGCCGCGCGGCGTCGCGGTGACCTACGTCGATCCCGGCGCGGTCGACACAGCGTTCATGACCCGCGCCGGGATGCCGGGCGCGCCGCCGCGGATGCTCGTCGCGCCCGAGACCGTCGCGCGCAAGATGCTGCTCGCCGTCCGCACTCGCCCCCGCGAGCTGAACGTCGCCCCGTGGCAGACCATGGCCGTCGCGCTGGCCGCGAGCTTCCCGCGCCTGACGGACCTGCTGCTCGAACGAATGCCGGCGCTGACCGGCACGCAGGCGGCGACGACGCCGACCGTCGCGGCGAGCACGTCGGAAGCGTTGCCGCAACCGACTCCGCCCGCGCCGGAAGAGCAGCCGGCGGAGCCGTTCGACGCCGCGCTCGATCCGGTCCGCCGGCGCATGGAACGCGTGCGGATGGGCGAGCCGTTCGTGCGCGGGCTGCTGCGCGCCGACGCGGTGCTCGATCCGCACGAGGTCGCGCTGGCGTGGGCGGGGATGCCGAACAAGAACGAGCGCGCGGCGACGGTCGAGGTGCTCGAAGCGCTGGCCGACGCCGGATTTTTGGCGCGCGAAGGCGAGCACTACCGCGTGCTGCGCGCGGCACCCGACTGATGGCGCTGCCGCCGCGCATGCGCGCGATCGTGCACGACGCCGGCGCGCGCGGCGCCGTACGCCTCGAAGAGCGACCGCTGCCGGTCCCCGGCCCCGGCCAGGTGTTGCTGCGCGTGCGCGCGTGCGGCGTCTGCCGCACCGATTTGCACATCATCGACGGCGAGCTGCCGCCGCACCGCGACCCGATCGTGCCGGGCCATCAGCTCGTCGGCGAGGTCGTGGACGGCGCCACCGCGGAGCGACCGCTCGGGATGCGGGTCGGCGTCTCGTGGATCGCCTCGACCGACGGCACCTGTCCGTTCTGCCTGCGCGACGAAGAGAACCTGTGCGACACGCTGCGCTTCACCGGCTACGACGTCGACGGCGGCTATGCCGAGTACGCGGTCGCGCGCGCGGACTTCACCTATCCGCTCGACCCGGCGCTCGACGACGTCGTCGCCGCGCCGCTGCTGTGCGCGGGGATCATCGGCTTCCGCGCGCTGCGCGTCGCCGAGGTGCTGCGCGGCGAGCGCGTCGGGCTGTTCGGGTTCGGCGCCTCGGCGCATCTGATGGTGCCGATCCTGCAGGCGTGGGGCTGCGCGGTCTACGTCGCCACGCGCGGCGAGGAGCATCGCGTCTTCGCGCGCTCGCTGGGTGCGGCGTGGGTCGGCGACGCGACCGACGTCCCGCCGGTCGCGCTCGACCGGGCGGTGACCTTCGCGCCGGCCGGCGCCGTCGTGCTGGCGGCGCTGCGCTCGCTGCGCAAGGGCGGCGTCGTCGCGATCAACGCGATCCACCTCGACCAGATGCCGGCCTTCGACTACGATTCGCTGCTGTGGGGCGAACGGCAGCTGCGCTCGGTCGCAAACATGACGCGCGAGGACGCGACGACGTTCTTGGAGATCGCGACCGCGGTCGGCGTACGCCCGCACGCGACGGCGTTCCCGCTCGAGCGCGCGGCCGACGCGATCGCCGCGATCCGCTCCGACGCCGTCGACGGTGCCGCGGTGGTCGTCCCCTGAGGCGATGCGCGAAGAGATCGGTGCGGCGGCCAACGCCGCGCTGGTACGCAACCTCGTCGACCGCGGCACGATTCGCAGCCAACGCATCGCCGCCGCCTTCCGGCGCGTCCCCCGCCATCACTTTCTCCCCGACCTTCCGCTCGAGACGGTCTACACCGATCAGGCGATCGCGCTGCGGCACGAAGGCGGCATCGCGATCAGCTCGTCCTCGCAGCCGGCCATGATGGCCGAGATGCTCGAGCTGCTGCAACCGAAGCCCGGCGAGCGGGTGCTGGAGATCGGCACCGGCAGCGGCTACAACGCGGCGCTGCTGGCCGCCTTGGTCGCGCCGGACGGCACCGTCGTCAGCATCGACCTCGAGGGCGATCTGGTGGCCGCCGCGCGCGAACGGCTGCGGGCGCTGGGCGCGGCAAGCGTGTGCGTCATCGCGGGCGACGGGGCGCTGGGGGATCTCGACGATGCGCCGTTCGACGCGATCGAGGCGACGGTCGGCGTGGCTGATCTCCCGGCCGCGTGGAGCGGCCAGCTGCGCGAAGGCGGCCGGCTCGTCGCCCCGTTCGCGATTCGCTCGCTGCAAAAGATCGTCGCGTTCGAGCGGGTCGGCGATCGGCTCGAGAGCCGCGCCACGCTCGACGGCGCGTTCATGACGCTGCGCGGTCCGTCCGCCTGGGCCGAGACCGGCGCGATCGCGCTCGACGACCCGAACGTGATCGTGCGCGTGAGCGATCGCAGCACCGTCGACGTGCGGGCCATCGCGCGCGCGTTCGCGTCGGCGTTCGTCGACGTCGCGCCGGCGCGTCCGCTGGTGGCCGAGACGCTGTGGGACGGCTTCGCGCTGTGGCTGGCGCTGCACGAGGAACGCTTCGCGCGGTTGACCGCGCTCGACGAGGCGAGCGCGACGCGCGTTCCCAACACGATCCCCGACGCCGACGCACCGAGCGGACGCGCCTCGACGCTGGGCGTCGCGCTCGGGCGCGAGCTGGCCGTCTTCGCGAACGTGAGCGGCGCGGTGGTCGTGCGCCGCTACGGCCCCGACGACGGCGCGACCGCGCGGCTACAGGCGCAGCTGATCGCGTGGGACGACGCCGGACGTCCGGGCAACGCCGAGCTGCAGGTCATGGTCATCCCGCGCGACCGCGGCGCCGCGCGGCCGACGCTCGCGCGCGATCCGCGCGCACGCATCGTCGAGCAGCCCTCGTCGACCGTGTTGGTCAGTTGGCGCTGAGCGCTACCAGTACGCGACGTCGCGCTGCTGGGTGTCTTTGTACTTGCCGAACGTCGCGGGGTCGTCGTGGAACTCGCGGATGAGATCGTCGATGCGTTGCTGGTCGAGCGGATGATTGCGCAGCCAGGACGCTTCGCCCTTGCCGTACGTCGCGGTCATGATTTGGAAGAACCACACCATGCCCCACGGATTGAACTGGTTGGTCGCGGCCAGGATGCGCGCGCCCTCCTCGTCGGCCTGGGACTCGATGTGCCGCGATTGGGCGGCGTCCGAGCCGGCGACGGCGTACTGCGACCCGTAGTCGACGGCGGCGCCGCCCAGCGGCCCGAGCAAGACGTTCGCCAGGATCGAGCCGAGCGTCGCGACCGTGCTCTTCGCCTGCAGCGCCGCCATCCGTTTGGCGACGTGGTGGAGCACCATGTGACCGGCCTCGTGCGCCAGCACCCCGGCCAGCTCGTCCTTGTTCCTGGCCAGCCGGAGCAGCGGCTCGTTCACGTAGATGTTCCCGCCGGGGACCGAGAAGGCGTTGGCCGAATCGCCGCGCACGATGTAGTAGCGAATCGGATACGGGTACCGCGAGCGGACCGTCTCGGCGATGACCGAGCCGACCTCGTTCAGGTGCTCGTAGAACGACGAGTCGAACAGCAGGTCGCCGTCATCGCGCAGTTGCGCGAAGGTCTCGCGCCCGACTTCCGCCTCGTCGAGCGCAGCGAGCGCGGGCAGGACGTGCGCGAGCTGCGTGACGCCGACGGTCGCGATCAGGCTTCGGATGAACGCACTGCGATGCACGAGCGAACCTCGCGGAAGGGGCACGGTTGACTCGACTGATGGATCGCCGAATCGCCGGGTGTGCGGTGCTGGCACTGGCTCTCGTCGCCGGTGCGTGGCGTCCGTCGGGCGCCGCGAGCTCGACCGTCACCGTTCCCCGGGGCGCGTTCTTCGGGATGCACGCAACCGGTCCCGCCGACCCCCAAGTGCTCTTGCACCTCGCGATCGAGCTGCAGCCGCGCGGCGATCTCGACGGGCTGGCGGCCAAGATGAGCGATCCCACCGACCCGGCGCACCGCCAGACCATCACGGCCCAGGGCCTCAGCGCGCGTTTCGGCCGGCTGCCCGAGACGCGCGCGCTCGGACGGATGCTGCACACCGCCGGCGCCAGCGACATCTACGTCGCCGAAGACGGGCTGGTCGCGGGCGGCCTATTGCACGTCGACCAAGCCGAGCGCTTCTTCCACGCGCACTGGCTGCGCTACACCGACGGCACGCACGTCGTGCTGGCGCCGGCGGGCCCGCTGACGGTGCCGTTCGCGAACGCGCGCGACGTGCGCGGCGCGGTCGTCGCGACCATCCCGCGCTTGGCCGACACGCGGCCGTCGTTCACCTATTTCCGCGGCGACTGGTACGAGCCGTCGCGCTTTCGCGACCTGATGCAAGCGGTCCCGAACGGCGGCGTCAACGAGCGCATCGTGCTGGTCGAAGACGCCTCCGACCGCGTCGACCTCAACGACGCCCACAAGCTGCTGTTCTCCGACGGCGCCCCGGCCGGCGCGTCGGCGGAGCTGGTCACCGAGCGCAGCTTCGTGTTCAAGTCGGCCTCCGGCGAATGCGGCCGCGACGACCGTGGGCAAGAAGCCGCCATCGACGTCGGCGCGGCGGTGACGATGGCGCCCGCCGCCGCGGTGCAAGTCGATTACGACGACGCGTGCTCGGGCGGCAACGACGGCACGCTGGCGCTGGCGCGCGCGCTCGACCAGAGTCCGACCGTCATCGTCTTCCCGTTCGCGGTCGGCCCGGTCGACACGACCATCGCCGATCGCTACGGCCTCACGCCGCTGCCGCAGCTCGAAGCGATCGTGCGCGGCATCCCGCTCGTCGTGCCGTCGGGCGACGACGGCGCGTACGGCTATCGCGAGCCCGGCATCGAGAAGCCGCGCGTGATCTGGCCGTGCGTCTCGCCGTACGTGATCTGCGCCGGCGGGACGCAGCTGGGCGATCGCGACGGCGTGATCGACGAGGCGCCGTGGAACGATCTCGACCACGCCGGCGGCGGCGGGATCTCGAACGAGCCGCGCCCGCGCTGGCAAGACGCGCCGGGCGACTATCTGTTCTCGCCGCAGTACGTCAAGAACCGCGTCGTCCCCGACGTCTCCGCCGACGCGGCCGGACACTTGCGCGTGTTCTGGCACGGCTACGGGATCGGCGGCGTCGGCGGCACCAGCGAGAGCGCGGCGATCGTCGGCGGGGCGCTGGCCGCGATCAACAGCCTCGTCCCGCCGCAGAAACGCCTGGCCTCGGTCGGTGACCTGTACGTGCTCGCCAAGACTGCACCGGAGGCGTTCCGCGACGTGCAGCGCGAGAACGATCGCGGCTGGAAGGACAACACGCTGCGCCCGCGCCGCGTCCCGCTGCCGAAAGACTACGTCGGCCTGGTGCCCACGCCGGCGCCGCTGGTGCGCGGCTGCAGCGACTTGCAGCCCGACGGCTGCACCGTGACCAAGGGCTTCGACGCCGTTACCGGGATCGGTTCGCTGCTCGAGAAACCCGCCGTCGCTGCGCTGAAGAGCTGATCAGCGCGAGAAAGAAGATCACCGTCGCCAGCAGCACGATCGTCGCGCCGCTGGCGGCGTGGAGCTGGAACGAGGCGTACAGGCCGCCGACGCACGAGGTGATCCCGAACGCGCACGAGATCAGCATCATCGGGATGAAGCGCCGCGTCAGCTGCGCGGCCGCCGCTGCCGGCGTCACCAGCAGCGCCGCGACGAGCACGATCCCGACCAGCTCGAGCGACACGATGATGGTCAGCGCCAGGATCACCAGCAGCGCGTCGTCGACGAAACGTTCGCGAATGCCGGCCGCCTGCGCGACGATGGGGTCGAACGAGGTGTAGAGCAGCGGGCGCCACAGGGCGCCGACGATCACCGCCGTCGCCAGGCCCAGGCCCAGCACCATGGCGAGATCGTACGGCGAGACGCCCAGGATGTTGCCGAACAGGTAGCTCTCGAGGTCGACCGTCGCGCGGGTCGAGCGCGACATCAGGAAGATGCCGACCGCGAAGGCGGCGGTGAACAGCACGCCGATCGCCGTGTCGAGCGAGACGCGCGCGCGGCGGTGGACGAACCCGATGCCCAGGGCGGTAATGATCGTCGCCGCCGCCGCCCCGGCCCAGTAGTTGGCGCCGCGCAGATAGGCGATGACGATGCCGGCGAACGAGGCGTGGGCGAGGCCGTCGCCGATGAACGAAAGCTTGCGCAGCACGACGTAGGTCCCCAGCGTCGAGCACAGCGCGCCGACGACCAGCGCCGCGATGAACGCGCGCTGCATGAAGTCGTACTGGAACGGGGCCAGCACCGCGTTCAGGACGCTCATCGCCGGTGACCGTGTACGTGCGTGTGCTCGCGAATGCCCGCGTACGCGCCCGACGCGAGGACGTCGGCCGGTTTGCCGTCGGCCAGCACCTTGCGGTCAACGACCAGCAGCCGGTCGAACCACTCCGGCGCACGATCGAGGTCGTGCGTGGTCATCAGCACCGGCAGTCCCTTCGCGACCAGACCGCGGATGAGCGGCAAGAGCGCGTCTTCGGTGGCCGCGTCGACGCCGGTCGTCGGCTCGTCGAGCAGCAGCAGCGCGGGCTCTTGCGCCAGCGCGCGCGCGACGAACACGCGTTGCTGCTGGCCGCCGGAGAGCTCGCTGATGTGGCGGTCGGCGAGCTGGCCGAGGTCGAGTGCGTCGATCGCCTCCGCGACCGTCTCGCGGTCGTGCGCCGAGAACGGTTGAAACGGCAGCAGCCGTGGATAGCGCCCCATCCCGACGACGTCGCGCACGCTGACCGGGAAGTTCCAATCGACGTCTTCGATCTGCGGTACGTAGCCGATCGTCCCCGGCCGCAGTGCGCGTGGCGGCTTTCCTTCCACCCAGACCGTGCCCTCGGTCGGCAAGATGAGGCCGGCCACCGTCTTGAGCAACGTCGACTTGCCCGAACCGTTCGGACCGACGACGCCCAGCGCCGTGGCGTACGGCAGATCGAAGTCGACGCCGTCGAGCGCGGTGACCTTGTCGTACCGCACGCGCAGGCCGCGCACGGAGACCGCCATGCCGGCCCCGTCGGTCATCGCAGGCTTTGCACGATCGTATCGGTGTCGACGTCGAGCATGCCGATGTAGGTCTGCACCGCGGGCTCCGCGCCCAGCGAGTCGTCGTAGAGGAAGGCGATTTTGACGCCGCCCAGACTCGCCGCCAGCGTCCGCGCCAGCTTGTCGCTGTATTCGTGTTCCGCGAAGACGGCGGGGACGTGGATCGCGCGCGCCTCGCGGATGATGTCCGCGATATGGGCCGGGTTCGGTTCGGCGCCGGCGACGGGTTCGATTGCGCCCACGATCCGTAAGCCGAAGCGCCGCGCGTAATAGTCGAAGGCGTCGTGGAAGACGATCATCGCGCGGCGCCGCGGCGGGATGGTCGCGATCTTGCCGCGGATGCGGGCCGTCAGCGCGACCAGCTGCTTGTCGTACGCCGCCGCGTTGGCGCGATAGTCGGCGGCGTGCGCGGGATCGGCCAAGACCAGCGCGTCGCGCACCTTGTCGACGTAGTGCTGCGCGTAGACCGGGTCCATCCACAGGTGCGGGTTCCCGTTGACGACCGGCAGGCCGTCGGTGCACACGACGATGCGCAGGTTCGGGTCGCCGGCGTTGGTCAGCGTCGCCTGCAGCCAACCCTCCAGGTTGGCCCCGTTCTCCACCAGGACGTCGGCGTCGCGCAGGGCGGCGATGTCCTGGGGCGTCGGCTGGTAGTCTTCGGGAGACGCGCCGATCGGAACCAGCGAGACGATCGAGGGTCCATCCCCCGCCGCACCGCGGGCCAGCGAGGCGAGCGTGGGCGTGGTCGCCACGATGCGCAGCGGCCCCGCCGCTCGCTGGCCGCCACCGTGCGAACACGCGACGAGGAGCAGCGCGAGGAACGCGGCGTAGCGACGAAGGGGCATCGCCCTCTCTCTCGGCGCGCCGCCAGGTCGTCCCTTCGGCCCACCCACCCGGACCGCCCCAGCGCCTCCGTAAGGCTTTGACAGGGGGGACCCGGCTACGGTAGAATCGCCCGTCGGCCCGTGGGGGTGTAGCTCAGTTGGTAGAGCACTTGCTTCGCATGTAAGGGGTCAGGAGTTCGAGTCTCCTCACCTCCACCACGTCCAGAAAGCCCGCCTTGTACAGAGAGCGGGCTTTTTCTTTGCGTCCGCGCGCCGTAAGGAATGGAACGCAAGCCCCGCGAGGCGCAACATCAACCGTCAGGCAGCGAGATGCGTCGCGCTCCTGGGGTACGAGGGCGGCACGGATGGCCGCAGCCGGCCCGTCGAGCCTATGGGAGGTCGAGAGGCATACAAACGACCTGGAAGCCGCATGAGAAGCACGGTGAGCTGACGGGACGCGGAGATCTGCCCGACAGCGTCTTCGCCTTTCCGAAGGAGCGCAAAGAACCGTTGACCGACGCCGGCCACGTGCGCAATGCGATCGCGCGCTTCGATCAAACGATCGATGTTTCCGACGATGACCGAGCGTTGGCGTTTGCCAACATCAAGAAAGCCGCCGAATACTACGGCGTCGACATGACGGAAACGGACTGGCATCAACTCGGCAGCACGCCGCACACCGGGCGGACCGCCGAGCAGCGCCGCGAATCGGCACGCGAAGCCGTCGCGACAAAACGCGAACGAGGAGAGCTGTGAGGGCACGACGCCTCACAATCGTTATCGCGTTTCCTGGCTAAGCATTCAACAGCTGCGACTTCGTCGCGTACTATCTGGCCGCGAGCGGATCTCCGTGGGCGAAGATCTGACGTTCTCCGGCGAGGGTGTCCATGAACTCGCGCATGCGGACGATGCGGCCGCCGGCGCAGGTGAACACGAAACAATAGTCGTTCTCGTACTGTGCGCCGTTCGGCAGCGGTGACGACAAGTGGAGCTCGACGACCGCCGTCGCGCCGTCGGCGTGCCAGCCGTGGAACGACACGGCGACGTCGACGAACAGCCGGTGCATCTCGACGGCCAGGAAGTGCGCGATCGGCGCGGCGCCGACGAAGCCGCTTGCGGCGCCCAGCGCGCGCGCCGTCGCGTTGCCGGGCGGCGCGATCCACTCGGCGTCCGGCGCGAAACAACGCGCGATCCGCGCTTCGTCGCGGCTTGCCATCGCGGCGAACGCCTCTTTGACGAGCGCCAGGGTCTGGGCTGATTCCACGAGTCACCTCCAACGGAGGGCATCGTGCACCTCCGGCGCCCGTGGTGCTCGCGGTTTTCGGCCGTGGTCGCCTGGCCGGGATGGGTCCGGTGACCATGTCCGAAAACCGCCAGACCGGCCGTTGCGGCCGGATTATCGTCAGCACGATGGACCTCGATCGCACCGCCTGTTATCAGGCACTGTTGGCCCGCGACGCGCGCTACGACGGCGTCTTCTTCACCTGCGTGCGCTCGACGGGCGTCTATTGCCGCTCGATCTGTCCGGCGCGGCCGCCGCACTTGCACCACTGCGTGTTCGTGCCGTCCGCCGCCGCCGCGCAGGCGGCGGGCTTCCGACCGTGCCTGCGTTGCCGGCCCGAGTGCTCGCCGTCGTTCACCGGCTGGCAAGGTTCGGCGAGCGTGGAACGGGCGCTCGCGCTGATCGAAGGCGGCGCGCTCGACGACGCCGGCGTCGACGCGCTCGCGAGCCGGCTCGGCATGGGCGAGCGGCAACTGCGACGGCTCTTCCAGCGTCACCTCGGCGCGACGCCGATCGCGGTCGCGCAGACGCGGCGCGTCCACTTCGCCAAGCAGCTGATCCACGAGACGGACCTGTCGATGACGCAGGTCGCGCTCGCGAGCGGTTTCGGCAGCGTCCGCCGGTTCAACGAGACGTTCCACGCCCTCTACGGACGCGGCCCCAGCGAGCTGCGTCGCCGGCACGCGAGCGCCGCCGCGCCCGGCTCCGGCATCACCCTTTCGTTACGCTATCGTCCGCCGTACGACTGGCCGGCGTTGCTCGGCTTTCTCGCGACACGCGCCATCCCGGGCGTCGAAGTCGTCGCCGACGACACGTACCGGCGCGTCATCGAGATCGACGGCGCGCTGGGCACGATCGAGGTCGCGCACCAGCCGCGCGATGCCGCGCTGCGCGTCACGGTGCGCTTTCCGCACCTGCAAGCGTTGCCGGAGATCATCGCGCGCACGCGCCGCCTGTTCGATCTCGGCGCCGATCCGCACGCGATCGCACGCACGCTCGAGCGCGACCCGGTCCTGGCGCCGTTCGTCGCCGCGCGTCCGGGCCTGCGGGTGCCGGGCGGTTGGGACGGGTTCGAGATCGCCGTGCGCGCGATTCTCGGGCAGCAGATCACCGTCACGGGCGCGCTGCACGCCGCCCGCCGACTCGTTCACGCGCTCGGCCGGCCGATCGACGCCGCGACGGCGTTGCCGGGCCTGACCCACGCCTTCCCGGGGCCCGAACGATTCGGCACCGACGGTTGCGCGACCATCGGCGTTCCGCGCGCGCGAGCCGCCGCGCTGACGGGCCTGGCCGCGACGGCGTTCGCCGAGCCCGATCTGTTCACGCCGCAGCGCAGCCTCGAGGACGCGGTCGCGCGGTTGCGGGCGGCGCCGGGGATCGGCGAGTGGACCGCGCAGTACATCGCGATGCGCGCCCTGCGCGAGAACGACGCGTTCTTGGCGGCCGACGTCGCGCTGCAGCGCATCCTCGCCGTCGGCGGCGTGCGCCCGACGGCGCGGCAGCTGCTGGCGCGCGCCGAGGCCTGGCGACCGTGGCGCGCGTACGCCGTGCTCCACTTGTGGACGGCCGAGGCGCTTGCGGCCTCGTCCGCGGGCGAGACCGATGCTGCGCTTACTGCGTGATCGCCTGGCCTCGCCGATCGGCGAGATCCAACTCCTCACCGACGCCGACGGCGTCTTGCGGGCGCTCGACTTCACCGATCACGTCGCGCGCATGGAGCATCTCCTGCGCCTGCAGAACGGTCCCTATGCGATCGCCGACGGGGCCGCGCCACCCGCGATCGCGCGTGCGCTCACCGCGTACTTCGCCGGCGAGATCGGTGCGCTCGACGCGCTGCCGGTCGCGACCGGCGGGACGGACTTCCAGCGCGCGGTGTGGGCCGCCCTACGCGACATTCCGGTCGGCACTACCACGACCTACGGTGCGCTGGCGAAACGGCTCGCGAGCCCGACCGCCGGTCGCGCCGTCGGCGCGGCGAACGGCGCGAACCCGATCGGGATCGTCGTGCCGTGTCATCGCGTCATCGGCGCGAACGGCACGCTGACCGGCTACGGGGGCGGAATATTCCGCAAGCGCTGGCTGCTCGAGCACGAGGCCGGCGCGCTCGGACTGATCAGCGCGGCGGATCGAGGTGGTGCTTGCGAATGAGGGCCTGGGCTTCGCTGCCGCGCAGGTAGTCGAGGAACGCTTGCGCCGCGGCCGCGTGCGCCGCGCCGTTGACGACCGCGCCGCGGCTGACGGTGAACACGTCGTCCTCGGCCGGCACCGGAATCGCTTCCAGCTCGTCGGTGACGTCGGAGCTGAAGCCGATCGCCGCGTCGGCGAGACCGTTCTTGACCGCGGCCGCGATCTCGGCCGAGGACGGCTTGGTCGTCGCGACGTTGGCCATCACCTTGCGCTCGAAGTCCGACCCGTAGCCCTTGGACGCCTTGGCGAGCACTTCGTGCGCGTAGGTCGCCGGCGGCGAGTTGGCGACGCCGAACGCGACGCGCACGCCGGGGTCGGCCAGGTCGCGCAGGCCGTGAATCTTCTTCGAACCCTTGGGGACCAGCACGACCTCGTGGTAGCCGAGCACGCCGACCGGCGAGCCGATCTTGCTCGCGATCGGCGAGAGCGCCGTCTCGCCGACCATGATCAGGTCGACCGGGGCGCCGGCCTGGACCTGGGCGACCAGCACCTGCGCGCCGCCGTACGAGGCCTGGATCTTGACCCCCGGGTGCGAGCGCTCGAAGGCGGGGATGATGTCGTTCATCGCCGGGTGGGCGACGGCGGCGATCAGCGCGACGACGTCGGTGTCGGCCGAGGCCGGGGCGATCGCCCCGAACGCGATCATGAGGGAGGCCAGAACGGCAAGCGCGGTACGTTGCATACCTGCCTATCGTCGGCCATCCGGCCGGCCCATTCGAGCGTCCGCTCCGTTCAGCTAACGTAAACTTAGCAGACGTTCGCTCATGGTGAAAGCCGGCTCACAGCTGCAAGAAGCCGTCGGCCTGGCTCGAGAACCCCGGAATCTGCGGTCGCGCGTACGTGAGCAGCACGCACGTGACGAGCGCGAACGCGATCAGCGGCGCGAACAGCGCGAGGATCATGGCGAGCGTGAACAGCGCGATCGTGACGTACGATCGCGCCAGCGCCCGGCGCCGCATCGCCAGCGTACCCGGCTTCTGCGACGATCGTCCGATCGCTTCGTGGGCAAAACCGTGGTAGGTGAAGTTGACGAACAGGATGCCGGCCGCATAGATGAAGACCGGGACGGGTGCGAAGCGCGTGTCCGCCATCCAGGCCGTCGCGAACGGCACCAGCGAGGCGGCGAACATGTGCGCGAAGATCCATAGCGTCAGGCGCGCCGTCGTCGCGCCGGCCGAGCGCAACAAGAAGTGGTGATTGATCCACATGATCGCGATCAGCAGGTAGCTCACCACGTAGCTGAGCGCGGTCGGCCACTCGTCGAACAACGCCGCGAACGTCGGGTGCGCGGGCAACCGCAGCTGCAACACCATGATCGTGATGATCACCGCGAACACGCCGTCGGAGAAGCTCCCCACCCGTGAGTGGCTGAGGATCCGGCGCGCCTCCTCGGACGCGCCGGTGCGTTCACTCTCTTCCATCGGGCACCCCATACCAAGCGGTGATGACGTACTTCGTGCCGCGCGCGACCGGCTCGGCGCGGTGCAGCAGCGAGGGCGAGAAGGCGATCGCGACGCCGGGCGAGGGCTGCACGACCACGTCCGCGTCGAGCAGCGCCGTCGCGCCGCCCGCCAGATCGTCGTTGAGATAGCACACCAGCGAGAGCGTCCGGCGCGGGTCGTCGGGCGCGGGCCGATCGCGGTGCTCGACGTACTTGCCGCCGACGTGATAGCGAACCAGTTGGCATTCGGTCAGCACCGACCCGGGCGCTACCTTGGCCGCAAGTCGTGCGGTGACGACGGCGAGTCGATCGCGATACGCGCCGGCGTGCGGACGATGCAGCTCCTCGGGCAAGAACTCCGCCTCGCGGATCGACGCGTCGACCGCGAGGTTCTCGTTGATGCCGGCCGGCACCCAACACGGCGAATCGGCCGCGATCATCACCGCCGCCGCCGCTTCGACCGGCGCGAAGGCGCGCAACACGTAGACGCCCGGCGCGATCTCGACGGGGGCGCTCGCGGTGCGCGGGACCAGCTCGGCCGCCCGCGCGCTGGTCAGCTCCAAGCGTTCAGCTCTCGTCGTTCTCGAACGCGATCAGCATCTTGCGCAAGAGGCCCGTGAGCTGTTTGCGTTCCGCGGCGGTGAGGCCGGGGACGATCTGGTCGGCGACCGCGTCGCGCGCGGCGTTCGCGCGCTGCACCGCGCGCCGTCCTTCGGGCGTGATCGAGAGCAGCACCGAACGGCGGTCGGCGGTGCCGTGCTGGCGCTCGATGTAGCCGGCACGCTCGAGGCGATCGAGCCGGTTGGTCATCGCGCCCGACGAGCAGATGAGCGATGCGGCGACGGTGCCGGGATTCTTCGGCTCCTCGCCGCCCAAGGCCAGCGAATTGAGCACGTCGACCTCGCCGTGCTTGAGTCCCAGCTTGCCGAACACGTCGGCCAGCCGCCGGTCGAGGAAAGAAAGTACCCGATAGAGCCGGCTCGCGACTTGCACGACGTCGTCGTCCTCTCGCTTGTCCGGCAGCTGGGCGAGCGTTCGGCCGATGAAGTCCTGTTTCACCGCCCTCAGCCTACCACGGAAGAACTTGTCCGTCAAGAATCTTTATATCGAAATACTTGACTCAGCACGACCTCGGGCATAGTATTTTGATATGAAGATTTCTCGCTTCGAACAGAACTGCGCCGGAGCCGCCCGATGAACAGCTTGACCGGGAAGGTGGCCATCGTCACCGGCGGCTCCAAGGGCATCGGCGCCGGGATCGCGCGCGGTCTCGCCAGCGCCGGCGCGGCCGTCGCCGTGAACTATTCGTCCGACCGGGCCGGCGCCGAGCGCGTCGTGACCGCGATCCGCGAGGCCGGCGGCCGCGCCCTCGCCGTCCAGGGCGACGTCGCGAAGGGCGCCGACGTCGAGCGGCTGTTCGCCGAGACGGCCAAGGAGCTGGGGCCGCCGAGCATCGTCGTCAACAACGCGGGCGTGTACCGCTTCGATCCGATCGAGCAGGTCACCGAGGACGAGTTCCGCCGCGAGTTCGACACCAACGTGCTCGGCACGCTGTTGGTCAGCCGCGAAGCGGCCAAGACGTTTCCCGCCGCGGGCGGCAGCATCGTCAACATCAGCTCGGTCGCGAGCACGGCACACATGCCGGGCGCGTCCGTCTACTCAGCGACGAAGGCCGCGCTTGACGCGGTGACGCGTTCGCTGGCCGCCGAGCTGGGGCCGCGCAAGATTCGCGTCAACACCGTCGCGCCGGGCCCGGTCGACACCGAAGGCTCGCAGGCCGCCGGCGTCATCGGCAGCGACTTCGAGAAGGCGATGGTCGCGCAGACGCCGCTCGGACGCATCGCGAAGCCCGACGACATCGCGCCGGTCGTGGTGTTCCTAGCCTCCGACGACGCGGGCTGGCTGACCGGTGAGCGCGTGAGCGCGTCGGGCGGTCTTCACTAAGCGACGCCGAGGTAGTTCGCCAGCCACATGATGCCGCGCGAGAAGCAGCTGACCTCGTCGCGGCAGGGCTGCGCATGCGGCGCGTCGCGCAAGCGGCTCCAGACCTCCGCGCCGCCCATGCGCACGAGCTCGTCGAAACGGCTCGACCACTCGACCGTGTGGTCGCCGACGATGCGCCGGCAGACGTAGAGCCGGATGACGCGCCCGCCGACGGCGACCTGGCAGATGCGACCGGGCACGATCTCGTCGACCTCGTCGAACGGAAAGGACTCGACCGATGCACTCATGACGACCTCTCTTCGAAGAACGTGCGAACGTCGTCCGCCAGCTCCGCCGGTGCCTCGAGCGCGGCGAAGTGGCCGCCGCGCGGCATGCGCGTGTAGCGTTGCAGGTTGAAGCCCCGCCGCAGCCATGCCGCGGGCGGATTCCAGATCTCGTGGGGAAACGCGGCGTACGCCAGCGGTGGCGCGATGCGCTCCTCGCGCGCCAGCGCCATCGGATCGTGGGCGTTGTCGTAGTAGATCGCCATCGAGCTGCCGATCGCGCCGGTGAACCAGTACAGCGAGACGTTGGTGAGCAACAGATCGGGCGAGAACGGCGGCTCGGCGGCGTCGCTGCGATCGCTCCAGTAGTAGAACTTCTCGACGATCCACGACGCCAGGCCGGCCGGTGAGTCGTTGAGCGCGCTGGCCGGCGTGCGCGGCGTCGTCCGGTGCAGGTGCCCATAGGCGCCGCGCGCTTCCGCCCACGCGGTGAAACCGGCGAGCGCCGCGCGCTCCTCCGCGTCCAGCGGCGCGCTGCCTTCGCCGAGCCACGGCCGGTACGAGCTGCCCACGAAGTTGAGGTGCACGCCGATCACGCGCTCGGGCGCCAACCGCGCCACCAGCGAGGAGACGCCGGCGCCGACGTCGCCGCCTTGCAGCCCGAAGCGCTCGTAACCGAGCGCGGTCATCAACGCCAACCACAGCCGGGCCACTTCGCGATTCGGCGTCGTACCGCGGCGCGCCGAGAACGCGTAGCCGGGCAGCGAGGGGACGACCAGGTCGAACGCCGGACCGTCGCCGTTGCCGAGCAGCTCGATCACCTCGAGGAACTCGACGAACGAACCGGGCCAGCCGTGCGTGAGCACCAGCGGGATCGCCGGCCGGCGCGGCGAGCGCACGTGCACGAAGTGGATGCGCGTCCCATCGAGGTCGGCGACGAACTGCGGCAACGCGTTCAGCCGCGCTTCGTGCGCGCGCCAATCGTAGCGCTCGCGCCAATACGTCACCAGCTTGCGCAGGTAGACGGGATCGGTGCCGCGGGTCCAATCGGGCAAGCCCTCGTCTTCGTGCGGCCAGCGCGTTCGATCGAGCCGCGCGTGCAGGTCGGCAACGTCGGCGTCCGTGATCTCGATCCGAAACGGCGTGACGGTCATCGCGTCCTCGCCGTTGATCTGGCCCGTCGCGGCGCCCGTTTCCTCCCGCAGCGTTTCTCCGGCGCGCGGTGTTGACGGACACGATGAAGATCGCCGTCATTGGAGCCAGCGGACGCGTGGGCTCGCGGATCGTCGACGAAGCGCTCGCGCGCGGACACCAGGTCACCGCGATCGTTCGCGACGTCGACAAGGTCGCGCCGCGACCGCACCTGGTGGCGCGCGCCGGCGACGTCAAGGATCCCGCCGCGCTGGCGAAGGTGCTCGCCGGTCACGACGTCGTCGTCAGCGCGGTGCGATTCGTCGACACCGACCCCGCGGCGCTGATCGCAGCCGTCAAGGCGTCGGGTGTTCCGCGCTACCTGGTCGTCGGCGGTGCCAGCAGCTTACTGGTCGCGCCGGGAAAAGAGCTGGGCGATCAACCGGATTTTCCGGAAGCGTACAAGCCCGAGGCGAACGCGGGGCGGCAGTTCTTGCGCATGTTGCGCGCTGAGCCGGAGCTGGTATGGACGTTTCTCTCGCCGTCGGCGTTCTTCGCGCCGGGCGAGCGCACCGGGCACTTTCGCACCGGTGACGAGATGTTGTTGACGGGTCCCGACGGGAAGAGCGCGATCTCGATGGAGGACTACGCGATCGCGATGCTCGACGAGATCGAGCATCCCGCGCACGAACGCGCGCGCTTCACCGTCGGATACTGAGCGCCAACCACTTACAGGGCGGCCAGGACGGTCTGCGCGGTGTGCGTCGCGCTGGCGGCGGTCGTGACGAGGTCGGCACCCAGCACGAGGATCGCCACGATGGTGGCGGAGGCGAGGAAGCTGCGGAACATCGGGAGGTCTCTCCTTAGCGGGCGAGCTGGCGGGTCAACTATTTTCGTAAGTGATCCGCTGCCGTCACGATAGCACCGCGCCCGTCGGCTGTCAATTAAAAATCTAGTTAGACGGCGGACCGGGGTCGGCGGCCCGGCGGGCGAAGGGGTCCGCGATGGCCGATGAGCGCTGGAAGTTCGACGGGGTGCGGGTCGTCGCGGGCTGCGACCTCGACCCCAACACCCCCCAGACGCAGGGGATGAACCGGGCGGCCGCCATCACCCGGGCCACCGCCGGGGCCGAGAAGCTCTGGGCCGGGACCGTCGTCATCGAGCCGGACGCCAAGACCGGCGCCCACCACCACGGGGCGCTCGAGAGCGTCATCTACGTCGTACGCGGGAAGGCCCGGATGCGCTGGGGCGAGGCGCTGGAGTTCACCGCCGAGGCCGGCCCGGGCGACTTCATCTTCGTGCCGCCCTACGTGCCGCATCAGGAGATCAACGCTTCCGCCGGCGAGCCGCTCGAGTGCGTGCTCGTTCGCAGCGGCCAGGAGCCGGTGGTCGTCAACCTCGACATCCCGGTGGTCGAAAAGCCGGAAACCGTGCACTGGATCGACGACATCCACCGCCGGGCTCACACGGACATTTAACCAAAAAGGCGCAGCCGGGCCCTTCCCGCAGCGGAAGGGTGCTAGGGCGCACCTTCGGAACCCGTATACCCACATGCTCCGCTTCCTAACGCTGCGTCATGCAGCGGCGCTCTTCGTCTTTGGCGCCGCTAGTTTGTCCGCCCTTCCCGCCGCTGCTCGCCCGGTTCCGCCGGTCGAGGCCAGCTACGCCGCCGTCCTCCGCTCCATCAATCCGCATCTCCCCGTCGGCCAGGCCCGTGCCTACGCGCGCTCCATCGTCAAGGACGCCACCCGCACGCACCTCGATCCCCGCTTCATCATGTCGATCGTCACCGTCGAGTCCCACTGGGAAGCCAACGCGATCTCGCGCGTGGGCGCTCGTGGCCTCGGCCAGCTGATGCCGCACACCGCGGCGCTGCTCGGCGTGAACGCGTGGAGCCCGTACGACAACCTGCGCGGCACCGCGAGCTACCTCAAGTCGCTGGTGGCGACGTTCGCCGGCCACAAGAACGCGATGTCGCTGGCGATCGCCGGCTACAACGCCGGCCCGAAGGCCGTCCAGAAGTATCACGGGATCCCGCCCTACGCGGAGACGCAGACCTACGTGACCCGCGTGCTGCACATGTGGAACATCCTGCGCGGCAAGGTCGGCCGGGCGTTCGCGCCGGGACCGGCCGCCGTCGCGGTCCGCCGCGTCGCGCCGCCCGACGAGCGCGAATGGATCAGCGGCCGCGACACGATCGTGCCGCCGGTCGTCCCCGCGGCGGTCAACCCGACCACGACGGCGCCGGCCGCGAGCACCGACGCGGCCACCAACGGCGCGTCGGCGACGAGCACCGTCCCCGCGACCACGACGGCACCCGTCGCCCCCTCGGCGACGACCAGCGCGACGAACTGACGCGGCGCCGCGCCGATCGTTCAGATCGGCGCGGTCGCTTCGCTCGCGAGCGGGAACCCGAACGGCGCACCGCTCGTCGTGAACCCGGTCTTCACCGCGTAGGCCCACATGTGCGCGAGCAAGTTGATCTGCTGGGGCGAGTACCACAGCAGCTCGGTCGGGTTTTGGAAGACCGTCCAGAAGTGCGGCAGATTCCAGAGCGGATAGTACAGGTTCCGATCGCCGATCAAATCGCGCACCGGTTGCGGTAACGCGTCGAACCACCGCTGGTTGAGATCGTTGTAGAGCCAGAAGACCTGCACCGGCTCGGCGTCGGGGTACGGCGGGATGGCGAACGGGTTGGGCTGTTCGATCCGGTAGCGATCGGCGAACACCGTCGTGCCGCCCGCGGCGCGCGCCGCTTTGAGTCCCTTGACCAGCGCGGGCCACTGCGCGGTCGGGAAGATCTGCGTGTTCTGGCTGTTCCCGAAGTCGCTCTTCGGGATGTGTCCGAACAGGCGGCTGATCTGTCCGTCGATCCCGTCGACACACCCGTCGTCCGGCGATCCGATCGGATACGGCGAGTTGACGAACGCGAACACGACACGGTAGCCGCGCCGCAAGAGCGGCACGATCCCGACGTTCTCGAGGATCCCGCCGTCGCCGATCGTCACGCTTCGTCCGGGCGTCGTCCCGGCGGACTGCGGCGCGAAGTAGTTGAACTGCGGCGCCACCGAAGGGATGCCGATCTCGACGACGGCCGATGCGAACGCCGAGCTGCTGCTGCCGGCGACGTCGGAGAGCAAGAACCGGTACGCCGAGGTTCCGACCGTAACGACGTCGTTCACCGGCGGCGCGCTCGGCGCTTGTTGCGCGAACCCGACGTTCTCGACGAAGCCGCCGCCGAACGGACCGCTCTGACCCAGCGTGAGCTGCGGCTCGCCGGCGTACGCCGCGGTATACTCGAAGGGGCCGTACTGCTGGCCCGGCAGGTTGGCGATGTCCGCGCTCACCCGCTCCAGCGCGCTGACGGTGCCCGGCCGCGGTGCCAAGTCACCGCTCGGCGAGAGCACGGGGCTCTGCGTGATGTAGGTGCCGCCGGCGATGAAGAACGGACGATCCGCGTTCTGCACCAGGAAGTCGGCGCTCGAAAGCGACCGGTTGCGCGCGACGATCGCCGCGACCGTCGTGCCGTCGAGCGAGAGATATTGGCTCGTCGACGCGATGCCGAACGGCAGCAACAGCGTATCGTTGATCAGCCGCGACCACAGCTTGTCGTGCGGCGTTCCCCACGCCAGCTCGATCGCCGCGAACAGCGCGAGCTGCGCGTTGCTCAGGTTGAGCAACCCGGCTCCGAGGCACGCCGGTGCCACCGACGCGATGTCGTCGAGCGTGATCTGCTGCGGCTCGAGGTACGCGCCGAGCAGCTCCGTGACGCTCGAGCCGCGCGCGTAGGTGAACGCGGAACCAAACCACGTGCCGCCCGAGACGCACGAGATCGCGCCGATGAACGGCAGCACGCCGGCCGCGGCGAGACCGCGCATCTGGCCGAGCGACGCTGCGCACGAACGCGGACCACCGCCCGAGAAGCACGCGCCCCACTTCCCCGACGCCGCGGAGTAGCGCGGGTTCGTCTGCTCCGGATAGCTCGCACCGGGCAACTGCTCCGGATAGAGCAGGACGTTGAGCGTCGCCGGTTGCGCGGCGACGACTTCGCGCGGCGCGACGTCACGAGCGGACGCGGCCGTGGATCTTGGACTCGACATGCACCACACCTCAGGCAGCGACGAGTGCCGGCCTCGCGGCCGGGCCTCGATTCTACCGCCGCCCGCCGAAGCGGCGCAAGGCGCCTAGGGCGACTTCGCCGGTGCCGGCGCCGAGGTCAGCGTGCCTTGTGGAACGGCGGTCGCCGTCAGCGTCTGCGGCGCGGAGGTCGCGGTGAGCGTCTGCGGCGGCGCGCTCGCCTCGATCTTCGTCGCACCGCTGGCGCCGGGTTCCGGCGAGCCGGCGCGAACCGCCGCCGCGCCAGGCTTCCCGGAGGGCGCCGGGGTCGGCGACTCGGCGGGCTCCGGCAACGCGTAGATCGCGAAGATCGCGGGCCGGTTGGCCAGCAGCTTGAGGACCTGGGCCGTGCCGACGAACAGGATGCGCTGCGGGGGCAGGGTCGGCGCAGCCGAGGGCTGCGGGCCGTGGGCGACGTTCACCCCGCCCGGCGGGTTGGTCGGGAACTGCCCGTTGGGCATGCGGGTCGGCGTCGGGGTGGGTGTCGGCGTGAACAGGCTCGACTGCGGCACACCGGAGGGCGTCGGGCTCGGCGAGGGGGTTGCGCCCGCCGCCGGGCTGCCGGCAGCGGCCGGATGCTTCGCCACGGCCGCCGGCGGCGGCGTCGCCGTGGTGTCGACCTTCTCGACCGCGAGCCGGTAGACGCTGTCTTTCTCACCCGAGTTCCAGAGCGCCATCCCGAACTCGCCGTCGCGGTACTCCGTCACGATGTCGCGCGGGATGTCGATCGCGATGCGCGGATAGCTGCTCAGCGTCGCGTCGTGCGTGGGCAGCAGCTCGATGTACGCCAGCGGGCGGGCCGGGTGCTCGCGTCCCTTGCGGTGCTTGCCCTTGCCGCTCTTGAGGTTGAGATCCGGGCCGTCTTCGGGCTTGTGGATCGAAAGCGTCACGCCGATCGCGATCTCGACGGCGGTGGGCGAGGGGGCCGGCGTGGGGTTCTTTCCCTTGCTCGGCGCGGGCGTGGCGGGGCCGGCGGTCGGGAACGCGATCGCTCCGCTGAAGCCGTCCAAGCTCGGCAGTTCCTGGAAGTCGGCCCGGTCGCCGTAGGTGAGGACCGCGCTGGCGGACGAGGGGCTCGGCGCGGGCGTCGGGTTGACGCCGAAGTTCGGCGACGAGAGCGTCTGCGGCATGGTGCCGGTCGAGCCGAACGAGCCCGAGCATGCGGCCAGTCCGGCACCGACCAGGATGAGCAAGACGAAGCCGCGCGGCCACATACGCACGACGCCGGAGGTTCGCCCCGCGCCGCCCGTCTCTCCTATGCAATGCGCCGCATCACGCGGCGAGAAACGTCAAATATCTTCCTCGCCTCCCTTGGCGAGGAACGCAGCACGTGGGACGTCTCCTCGTAGGCGCTGCGGACTACGGCTGCTCGACGTAGACCTCGGCGCCCTTGGCCAAGAACTCGGCGGACTTCTCCGCCATCCCCGACGCGGCGTACTCGCGCACGTCTTGGGTGATCTTCATCGAGCAGAAGTGCGGTCCGCACATCGAGCAGAAGTGCGCGACCTTCGCACCCGGTGCGGGCAGCGTCTCGTCGTGCATCGAGCGCGCCGTGTCGGGATCGAGGCTCAGGTTGAACTGATCCTCCCAGCGGAACTCGAAGCGCGCCTTGGAGAGCACGTCGTCGCGATGGCGCGCGCCCGGATGTCCCTTGGCGACGTCCGCGGCGTGCGCCGCGAGCTTGTAGGTGATGACGCCGGTCTTGACGTCGTCCTTGTCGGGCAGGCCCAGGTGCTCTTTCGGCGTGACGTAGCACAGCATCGCGGTTCCCATCCAACCGATCATCGCGGCGCCGATGCCGCTGGTGATGTGGTCGTAGCCGGGCGCGATGTCGGTGACGAGCGGGCCGAGCGTGTAGAACGGCGCCTCGTGGCAGACGGCCAGCTGGCGATCCATGTTCTCTTTGATCAGGTGCATCGGCACGTGGCCGGGGCCTTCGATCATCACCTGCACGTCGTGCTTCCAAGCGATCTGCGTGAGCTCGCCGAGCGTGTCGAGCTCGCCGAACTGCGCGGCGTCGTTGGCGTCGGCGGTGCAGCCGGGCCGCAACCCGTCGCCCAGCGAGAACGTCACGTCGTACGCCTTCATGATCTCGCAGATCTCGTCGAAGTGCGTGTAGAGGAAGTTCTCCTGATGGTGCGCGAGGCACCACTTGGCCAGGATCGAGCCGCCGCGCGAGACGATGCCGGTGATGCGGTCGGCCGTCAGCGGCACGTAGCGCAGCAGCACGCCCGCGTGCACGGTGAAGTAGTCGACGCCCTGTTCCGCCTGCTCGATCAGCGTGTCGCGATAGATCTCCCAGGTCAGCTCCTCGGCCTTGCCGCCGACTTTCTCGAGCGCCTGATAGATCGGCACCGTGCCGATCGGGACCGGGCTGTTGCGTACGATCCACTCGCGCGTCTCGTGGATGTTCTTGCCGGTCGAGAGGTCCATGACGGTGTCGGCGCCCCAGCGGCTCGCCCACACCATCTTCTCGACCTCTTCTTCGATCGACGAGCTGATCGCGCTGTTGCCGATGTTGGCGTTGATCTTGACCAGGAAGTTGCGGCCGATGATCGTCGGCTCGAGCTCGAGGTGATTGACGTTGGCCGGCAGCACGGCGCGGCCGCGCGCGATCTCGCTGCGCACCAGCTCGGGCTCGACGCCCTCGCGGATGGCGACGAACTCCATCTCCGGCGTGATCTCACCGCGCCGCGCGTAGTGCATCTGCGAGACGTTGCCGCCGTTGCGCGCGCGGCGGATCGGCCGCGGCGAGGGGAAGCGGATCGCGTCCAGCTCGGGCATCGCCTCGCGGCCCAGCCGATAGATCGAGGAAGCCTTGGCGAGCACGTCGGTGTCGTCGCGGCGTGCGATCCACGGCTCGCGGATCGGGGCGATGCCGGCCCGCACGTCGATGCCGACGTCGGGATCGGTGAACGGCCCCGAGGTGTCGTGCACGGTGTGAATCGTGCCGTCGGTCAGCGTGATGGCCCGGAACGGCACCTGGATCGACGGATCGCTCCCCTGCGCGTAGCCTTTGCGCGAGTTCGGGAACGGCTCGCGGGAGAGCACGTCGTTGGACGGGGGCAGCATGGTCGCCATGAGCAGCACTCCTCTTCGCCGGTATGACCCGGATCAGGTGGTAACGGTCGGCGGCCTGGCGCGCGCCCTCTCAGTCCGGCCTTTCGGACTCCCGTAGCGTGCCTCTCAGGTTATGCTTAGCCCATTCGTATGTCAAGAAAGGCAGGGCGGAGCTTGAGATTGGGTGGCCAATATTGTCCCGATGGTTAGCGTCCCGTCGACTAGTGAGCGCTCGGGCCGAAGAGCTGCGGGCCAGGTTCTGCGGCTCACACGAATAGAGCTGGAGAACTGGCGTAATTTTCAACGCGCCGCAGTCGATCTTTCACGCCGCGCTTTTATCGTTGGCCCCAATGCATCGGGGAAATCCAACTTCCTGGACGCCTTCAGATTCCTGAACGAGATCGTGAGCGTCGGCGGAGGCCTTCAGGCTGCGATCAGTCAACGCGGGGGCATTTCGCGGCTCAGAAGTTTATTGGCGCGACAAAACTCCGACATTGTTCTGCGAACAACGCTGGGCACCGATGAGGATCCTCGTCGGTGGCAATACGAGTTGGTGTTTAACTTGTCGAGTCGGGCGGCGCGAGCAGTACCCGTGGTAAAAATGGAGCGCGCGTGGCGAGATGGTGAACTAGTACTAGACCGTCCCGATGATTCAGATAAGATCGACCGAATTCGGCTAAGGCAAACAGCTCTAGAGCAAATTGCCGCGAATGTGGAATTCCGTCCAATTGCGGACCTTTTTCAATCGATCCGATACTTGCACATTGTCCCACAGCTAGTTCGGGACCCCGATCGCTCGGTTGGGAGATTGGACGACCCGTACGGCGGCGACTTTCTTGAGACGATCGCCCGAACCCCCAAGCGTGAACAGGAAACGCGGCTGAAGCGCATCACGGATGCTCTCAAGATCGCCGTGCCTCAGCTTGCTGACCTTAAACTTGAACGCGATAAAGCGAGCGGCAAGCCACACCTTATCGGAAAATATGCGCACTGGCGCCCCCAAGGAGCCTGGCAGCGCGAAGACCAGTTTTCTGATGGGACGTTGAGGCTGATTGGGCTGCTCTGGGCGATTCTTGATGTCCGCGGCCCGCTTCTACTAGAAGAGCCCGAATTATCGTTGAACGAGGCGATCGTTCGCCAAATTCCGAGCTTTATCTATCGGATGCAGCAGCGCAGCGGCAGGCAAGTTCTTCTCTCGACGCACGCTGACGAAATGTTTATAGACTCGGGGATTGGAGCAGATGAAGTCCTCCTCATCAGGCCGACACCCGATGGATCTACAATTGTGTCGGGTGCGACAGTCGACAAGGTTCGCGCCGTTCTCCAAGCCGGCGACACGCTGGCAGAGGCTCTGCGGCCGCTCGTAAAGCCACCGAAACTGGATCAACTGTCACTATTTGCTCCTCTCGAATAAACGCGATGTTATTCGCGGTGGTTGAAGGCCGGGTAGATGCGGCCGTAGCAGAGCGCGTTGCACGACACACAAACGTGTTAATCGACCAGATCCTGATCAAGAACGGTCGCGCGAACATCGCGTCAAAGGTGCGCGGGTATGCCGGGTCCGCGGTCCAGGAGCAGAAATGGTTCGTGCTCGCCGATCTAGATTCGGACCCGTGCCCGAGCGATTTGCTAGGCAGATGGGGAGTGCCGGCACGCTCAGCGCATTTTACCTGTCGGTTCGCGGTGCGCGAAGTTGAGGCGTGGCTCCTCTCGGACGCGGAAACGCTCGCGCAGGAGTTGCATGTCAGTCAATCAGCCCTTCCGCCCCGTCCGGAAGAACTAAGAGACGCCAAATTAGCGCTAGTGAACGCAGCGAGAAGATCGAGAAGGCGCTCTGTGCGAGAAGCACTGACGCCTCCTCCTACGAGTTTGCTACAAACCGGTCCTGACTATACGCCTTGGATAATCGACTATGTGCAGAGAAATTGGCGCCCCGGGCAAGCCGCGCTAATTTCGCCGAGCCTCCGGAAGTGCATGACTTCCCTAACTTCGCTCTTCGATCGACTTGTTTGACAAGGACACAGCGGGCGGTCCTCTTGGTCGCGCTGGCGCAGCTTGCGATCGGTGCGGCCGCGATCTTCGCGCGCTTCGCGCTGGTCACGGGGGGCCCGCTGGCCGTCTCGGCGGCGCGCTTGGCTCTCGCCGCGGTCCCAATCGTCGCGCTGGCGGCCTGGCGCGGCCGGTTGCGGCGGATCGACGACCGCACCGAGTGGCGCTTGGTCCTCGCGGGACTCGTGCTCGCGCTGCACTTCGCGACCTGGATCTCCTCGCTGCGCTTCGCCTCGGTCGCGATCTCGACGCTGCTGGTGTGCTCGGTCCCGGTGTGGACGGAGATCATCGAGGCCGTGCGCCGCCGGCGCATCGATCCGGTCGCGAGCGCGAGCATCGTCGGCGCGCTGCTCGGCGTGGCGATCGTCGTCGGCGCGCCCGATCGCGCCAACACGCCGCTCGGCATCGCGCTCGCACTGGTCGGCGCGCTCGCGTTCGCCGCGTATCTGCTGGTCGTACGCGGCACCGATCCGCGGTACGACACGCTGGCCGTCATCTCGCGCACCTATCCGGTCGCCGCTATCGCGCTCGCGCTCGCGGCGTCGGCGCTGCGCGATCCGCTGCCGGCGGCGGGGGATTGGCGCGGCTGGGCTGGTATTCTCGCGATGGCCCTGCTCTCGCAGCTGTTCGGCCACACCGCGCTGAACGCGGCCGTGCGCGTCCTCTCGGCGACCTTCGTCGCCACCATGACGCTGCTCGAGCCGGTCATCGCCGCCGTGCTGGCAGCCTGGCTGTTCGCCGAGCGGCTCGGCCCGCTGACGGCGCTCGGCGCGATCGTCATCTTGGGCGCGATCGCGCTGGCGATTCGCGACCTGCCCGGGATCGGGGAAACACCGGCACCATGAAGTACAAGCAGATCGCCGACGACGGACTGGCCACCTACGCGCTGATCTTCGACGAGGGCGACGAGGCCGTCGCCGAGCTGCGCCGCGCGAGACGAACGTCGACGGCGCCTCCTTCACCGCCGTCGGCGCCGGTTCGCGCGCGGTCGTCGGCTGGTTCGACTTCGACCGCAACGCCTACGATCCGATCCCGGTGAACGAACAGGTCGAGCTGTGCTCGATGATCGGCGACGTCGCGAGCTTGCCGAGCGGCGAAGGCCAGGTCCATGCGCACGTCGTCCTGGCCCGGCGGGACGGCTCGACTCGGGGCGGCCACCTGTTGGAATTCCACGTGAAGCCGACGCTCGAGCTGATCCTGACGGAGACCCCGACCCATTTGCGCAAGCGAGCCCAGCCCGGCTCGGCGGTGGCGACCATCCGTCTCGACGAGTCGGGTTGACCGATCACGATATATCGCGTACTATCGACCAGATGATTTTCCCCGCGGTGCGCCGGTGACCGAGCGCAAGACGTCGCCATTCCTGATCAGCCTGACCGTCATGCTCGGGATGATCATGGCCATCATCGACGCGACGATCGTCAACGTCGCGCTGGCGACGATCGCGGGGAACCTGGGCGCTTCGATCGACGACGCGGCGTGGGTTGCGACCGGCTACATCCTGGCCAGCGTCATCACCATGCCGCTCAACGGCTGGCTGACGGCGTACTTCGGCCGCAAGAAGTTCTACGCCGGCTGCATCCTGATCTTCACCGTCGCCTCGTTCTTGTGCGGCACGGCGACGAACATCTGGCAGCTGGTCGTCTACCGCGTGATCCAAGGCTTCGGCGGCGGCGCGCTGCAGCCGACGGCGCAGGCGATCATGTTCGAGACGTTCCCGCCCGCGCAGCGCGGCAGCGCGATGGCGATCTTCGGCTTGGGCGCGATGGTCGGCCCGGCGCTCGGCCCGATCCTGGGCGGCTACATCGTCGACAACGCGAGCTGGCAGCTGATCTTCTACATCAACTTGCCGATCGGCTTGATCGCGTTCCTGATGACCAACGCCTTCATCCCCAACCCGCACTACTTGAGCAAACCGAAGGGCGGTCTGGATTGGCTGGGCCTGGGCCTGCTCTCGAGCGGCTTGGCATCACTGCAGTACGTCCTCGAGCGCGGTCAGCACGACGACTGGTGGAGCTCCGGCACCATCACGCTGCTGGCCGTCGTCTCGGCCGTCACGCTGACCTGGTTCGTCGTCAAGACGGTTCGCGACAAGCACCCGTTGGTCGACCTGAAGGTCTTCCGCTATCGCACCTTCACGGTCGGCAACATCTTGATGACGATCGTCGGCTTCGGGTTGTTCGGGACCAGCTTGATCATGCCGCTGTTCTTCCAGACCGTGATGGGGATGACGGCCTTCGACACCGGGATGGCGCTCTTGCCGGGCGCAGTCGCGACCGCGATCTGCATGATCATCGTCGGCCGGCTGATGAACTTCATCGATCCGCGAGTCCTGGGCGGGCTCGGCATGGTGCTGTTCGCGTGGTCGTGTTGGGCGCTGGGCGGTCTCAACGAGCAGGCCGGGGTGGGTGACGTCTTCATGCCGCGGCTCGTGCAAGGCTTTGCGATGGGCTTGCTGTTCGTGCCCCTCACGACCGTCATGCTGGGCGCCATTCCGCGCGAGGAAATGGCCGGCGCGACCGGCGTCTCGCTGCTGCTGCGCCAGCTCGGCGGCAGCCTGGGCATCGCGGCCCTGACGACGCTGCTGGCGCGCGAGACCGCGATCGCCTGGAACGTCCTGGCCGGCGGCGTCACCCGGACACACGGTCAGTCGACGATGGTACTCACGCAGCTCGTCGCGCAATCGTCGTCGGTGATCGCCTACGACTACCTGTTCCGCGTCTCGGCGATCGTCTTCATCGTCGCGTTGCCGCTGGTGTACTTCATGCGCGCCCCGCGCGCGGTTCGCGACGCCCAAGCCGCCGCCAAGAAATCGGGCGGTGCGATGCCGGCGATGGCGATGGCCGAGTAGCTCGCCTTCACCATGCGCACGGTGATCGAAAAACTTTCGTAAACGCCGTCGGCGCGGGCGTCCGTCGTGCGGCTTTGGCCGACCATAGTTGCATGAATCGAATCTGGCTCGCCGGTCTCGGCGCTCTCGCGCTCACTGCTGCCGGCGCCGCCCCGGGACGGGCGGCCGACCAAACGACGATCATCGCGCTGGTGTCCGCGGTCGGCAACGCGGCGATGCGCGAGGTCGCGGCGATGTACGAACGCGTCCACCCGGACGTGCACGTGCAAATCGTCCCCGGCGGTGCCGCGGTGCTGGTGGCACAAGTGGAGGCGGGCTCCGGCGGCGACCTCATCACCGGCGGCCCGGAGGCGCTCGCGCCGCTCGTGACGCACCACAAGATCGGGTCCGGGGTGGGCATCTTCTCGTTCCACGAGGTCGTCCTCGTGCGCCACGGTTCGACCAAGGTGCACTCCCTGCGCGATCTCGCCAATCCCGGCATGCGACTCGCGCTCGGAACGACGAACTCGACGATCGCGGCCTATTCGAACGAGGTGCTGCGGAAAGCCGCCGAGCAATACGGCGCGGATTTCCCGAAGAAGGTGATGGCGAACGTCATCGTGACCGAGTCGACGTCCACCGAAATCGCCGCGGCCGTGCGGAGCGGTCTGGTCGAGGCCGCGATCGGCTTCAGCTCCGACGCCTCCGACGGGGTCGACGCGATCAACGTGCCGGCCGCGGACGACGTCATCACGGTCGATCAGGTGGCGCCCGTGAACGGCTCGCCGCACGCCGACGCGGTGGCGGCGTTCTCCACGTATCTGCGCGGCCCGGAGGCGCAAGCGGCGTTCCGCAAGCACCACCTCGACGCACCGCACTGAGCTAGCAAAAACACGAACCGGCGCAACCTTCCCCGCCGGCTCCCGGTAGCAGCGCCCATGAATCGTACGAGGTTCATCGGGACGACCGTCGGCGCGCTGGCGGCGAGCGCGATTCCGCTCGCCGCCGACGCGAGCGAAACGGACATCGCGCTGCAGACGCCGACCGGATCGATCGCCGGTACGCTCACGCTGCCATCGGACGGTCCCTGTCCGGTCGTGTTGATCGTCGCCGGCTCGGGACCGGTCGACCGCAACGGGAACAGCGGACCGATTCGCGCCGACACGTACGCCCTGCTGGCGGCCGCGCTCGCGGCGCGCGGCATCGCGTCCGTCCGGTACGACAAGCGCGGCGTCGCCGGCAGCGCCGCGGCGGCGACGAGCGAAGCGGCGCTCCGGTTCGAGACGTACATCGACGACGCCGCGGCGTGGTTGCGTTTGCTGGACGCGGACCATCGGTTCACGCGCGTCGTGCTGGCCGGCCACAGCGAGGGCGCCATGGTCGGCCTGGTGGCCGTTCAACACGCGCCGGCCGCCGCGTACGTGAGCCTGGAGGGTCCCGGCCGCCCGATCCCCACCGTTCTGCGCGAGCAGCTCGAGCCGAAACTGCCGCCCGACCTCTACGCGAAGGCCGACGCGATCACCACGGCGCTCCAAGCGGGCAAGACCGTCGACAACGTGCCGCCCGAACTCTGGTCGCTGTTCCGGACGTCCGTGCAGCCCTATCTCATCTCGTGGTTCCGCTACGTTCCCGCCGACGAGATCGCCAAGGTGCGCATCCCGACGACGATCGTGCAGGGGACGGCCGACGTGCAGGTGTCGATGGTCGACGCGAACGCGCTGGCGAAGGCGCAGCCGGCGGCCAAGCTCGACGTGATCGACGGGATGAACCACATGCTCAAGCACGCCCCCGATACGTCCTCGCAAGCGGCGATCCTCGCCGGCTACACCGACGCGAGCTTGCCGATCGTCCCGCAAGCCGTCGACGCCGTCGCGAGCGCCGCCGGCTAGCCGTCGCCCAACAGCCGCAGCGCGTCGATCAGCGCGGCGACGCTCCAGGCTTGCGCGGGGCAACCGCGCGGCGCGTGCGGGGGGTCGCCGTCGGCGATCTCGCACAGCGTGCCGAGCGCGTCGGTTTCGAGCGCGTCGAGCAGCGGCTGCACGAACGTCCGCGTGCGCGCCGCATCGCCGTAGGCGCGCAGGTGCGCGCGGATGAACGGGCCGGCCAGCCACGGCCACACCGTCCCCTGATGGTAGGCGCCGTCGCGCGCGGCTTGGTCCCCGCCGTAGGTGCCGTGGTACCGCGGATCGTCGGGCGCGAGCGTGCGCAGGCCGAGCGAGGTCCACAGGTGCGCCGCGCAGACGTCGACGATGGCGCGGGCGCGCTCGGCGTCGAACGCGCCGGCCGGCAACGCGACCGCGAACAGTTGGTTGGGCCGCAGTGAGAGATCGTCGCCGTCGGGTCCGTCGAGCACGTCGTAGCACCAGCCGCGTTCGGCGTTCCAATAGCGCTGCATCGCGGCGGCGGCCTTGTCGCCGAGCGCGCGGAACGCGTTCGGCGGGCGGCCGAGGCGGCGCGCGAAGGTCTCGCACGCGCGCAGCGCGTTGTACCAGAGGGCGTTGATCTCGATCGGCTTACCGCGTCGCGGCGTGATCACGCGGTCGCCGACCTTCGCGTCCATCCAGGTCAGCTGCACGCCCGGCGCGCCGCCCCGCACGAGACCGTCGGCGTCGAGGCCGATGCCGAAGCGCGTCCCCTCGCGGTAGCCGTCGATCACCGCCCGCACCGCCGGCATGACGTCGAGCAGGAACGGCACGTCGTCGGTCGCGTCGAGGTAGGCGCGGACCGCTTCGATGAACCACAGCGGCGCATCGATGGTGTTGTACTCGGCCGGCCCGCCGGCATCGGGAAAGCGGTTGGGGATCAGCCCGTCGGCGACGTGCGCCGCAAAGGTGCGCAGCACGTCGGCCGCGTCGGCGGCGCGATTGGTCGCCAGCAGCAGGCCCGGCAGCGCGATCATCGTGTCGCGGCCCCAGTCGGTGAACCACGGGTAGCCGGCGATCACCGTCGTCCCGGCCAGCGGCGGCTCGCCGCGCGCGACGACGAACTGGTCGGCGGCGAGCGCGAGCCGGCCGAGCAGCGGCGTCGACTGGCGGTCGGCGATCGCGCGGTTGGCGTGACGGCGGGTGGCGACGACGTCGGCGGCCACCGCCGGCGCCGCCGGATCGAGGCTGCAGACGACGCCGCCGCTCGCGCCGTCCGCCAGCGTCCACGCCAACGTGAGGACGTGGGCGTAGTCGTCGACGTCCGGCAGGCCGCGCTCGGTCTCGCGCGGCAGCAGAAATCCCGCATAGCGTTCGGACGCCGCGCTCGCGCTCGCGCCGGGAGCGCGCACGTATAGCGTGCGCTGCGCGGCCGGCAGGCGGATCTCGGCGCCGCCGGCGACCAGCGTGGTCGCAAACGACTCGAGCGACGGCAGCGGACCGCCGTGATGGTCGCGGTCGGCGACGACCAAACGGCCGCGTATCGCCAGCGCGGTGCGCGCACGCGTGACGTGCAGCGCGACGGCGATCGCATCCGCTCCCTGTGGCATCGCCAGCGTGAGATCGAGCAGCGCGTCGCCGAGCGCGTACGTCCAGGTCGGCAGCCCGTCCGCGAGCGTGAAGGCTTCGACCAGCCGCCAGCCTTCGGGTGCGATCGCGCCGGACTGCCACCGATCGGTCGCGAGCGCGTACGAACGGCCGTCGTAGTCGACGTCGAGCTCGAGGCGCGCGACGCACAGCCGTCGCGCGACGGGCGGCTCGACGGCGGCGATCAGCAAGCCGTGATAGCGGCGCGTGAGCGTGCCGGCGAGCGTGCCCATCGCGTAGCCGCCGCGTCCGTTCGTCAACAGCCACTCGCGCGACTCGGCCGAGGCGAGATCGCCGCAGAGTCCCCGCCCGTACCGCACGCCGGAGATTGCGTCTCCGCCACGGAGGAAACCTGGCGTCCGATCCACCAGCACCTAGCAGTGCCACGAAACAATCCCGAGCAGGCTCGCTTGGAGGCGGCTGCGTTCCGCGACGAGCCCTGGCGGCATTGGGGACCGTACCTGAGCGCTCGCCAGTGGGGGACCGTCCGCGAGGACTACAGCGCGGACGGCAACGCGTGGGACAGCTTTCCGTTCGAGATGGCGCGGCTGCGCGCGTACCGTTGGGGTGAGGACGGGATCCTCGGCATCTCCGACCAGCACCAGCGGCTGTGCTTCGCGCCCGCGTTCTGGAACGAGCACGACGAGATCATCAAGGAGCGCCTGTACGGGCTCAACGGCCATCAGGGCAATCACGGCGAGGACGTCAAGGAATACTGGTGGCACCTGGACGCCACGCCGACAGCCTCGTACTTGAAAGGCCTCTACCGGTACCCGCACCGCGCCTATCCGTATGCGCTGCTGCGCGAGGAGAACGCGCGCCGCGGCCGCGACGCGCGCGAGTACGAGCTGCTCGACACCGGCGTCCTCGCCGACGACGCGTTCTTCGACATCGTCGTCGAGTACGCCAAACGCGACGTCGAGGACATCTGCATCCGCATCACCGTCACCAACCGCGGTCGCGAGGCCGCGCCGCTGCACCTGCTGCCGCACGTCTGGTTTCGCAACGAGTGGACCTGGAAGACCGGGACGCCGCGGCCGCAGATCTACGACGTCGTCCCGGCCGGCAACGTCCTCGCCATCGAGCACGCGACGCTGGGCAAGCGGTGGCTGTTCACCGACGGTGGCGCGCAGGAACACCTGTTCACCGAGAACGAGACCGACTTCGAGCGCGCCTTCGGCGTGCGCAATCCGGCGCCGTTCGTCAAGAGCGGGATCGACCGCGCCGTGCGCGGCGAAGACTCCACCGCGGTCAACCCGGCCCGCACCGGCTCGAAGTGCGCGCTGCACTACCGGTGGATGATCGAGCCCGGCGCCTCGCAGACCGTTCGGCTGCGGCTGACCGACGACCGCGACGGGGACGGGATCGATCGCGACTTCGACGCGATCTTCGACCTCCGCGAGCAGGAGGCGGACGAGTTCTACGCCGCCGCGTCGCCGGAGCTGGACGCCGAGGCGTCGCTCGTCCAACGGCGCGCCTTCGCCGGTCTGATCTGGTCGGAGCAGTTCTACAACTACGTCATCGTCGATTGGCTCGACGGCGACCCGACCCAGCCGACACCGCCGGCGTCGCGCAAGCACGGCCGCAACGCGGATTGGCGTCACCTCTACAACGACGACGTGCTCTCGATGCCCGACACCTGGGAGTATCCCTGGTACGCGGCCTGGGACCTCGCCTTCCACGTCATCCCGATCGGGTTGATCGACCCCGCCTACGCGAAGAAGCAGCTCGTCACGCTCACGCGCGAGTGGTACATGCACCCGAACGGAGAGCTGCCCGCGTACGAGTGGGCGTTCGACGACGTCAACCCGCCGGTCCATGCGTGGGCCGCGCTGCGTCTGTATCGCATCGAGGCGGCGCGCAACGGCGGCGTCGGCGACTATCGTTTCCTCGAACGCGTCTTCCAGAAGCTGCTGATGAACTTCACCTGGTGGGTGAATCGCAAGGACGTGGCCGGCCGCAACGTCTTCCAGGGCGGCTTCCTCGGCCTGGACAACATCGGGCCGTTCGATCGCAGCGCGAAGCTGCCGGACGGCGCGTACCTCGCGCAGAGCGACGGCACCTCGTGGATGGGCGTCTACGCGCTCAACCTGCTGGCGATCTCGATCGAGCTGGCCAAGGTCGAGAATATCTACGAGGACGTCGCCTCGAAGTTCTTCGCCCACTTTCTCATCATCGCCGACGCGATGAACTCGCAGCGCGAGGACGAGATGGGGCTGTGGGATCCCGAGGACGAGTTCTACTACGATCAGCTCTACTTGCCGGACGGTAGCCGCATCCCGCTCAAGGTGCGCAGCATGGTCGGCGTCATCCCGACCTTCGCGGTCGAGCCGCTCGACTATTCGACGCTCGAGATGCTCCCGCGGCTGCGCACGCGGATCGAGTGGTACCTGCGGAACCGCCCGGAGCTGACCGAGAGCGTGGCCCGCATGGACGTCGGCGGGTTGCACGAACGGCGCCTGCTCGCGATCTGCAATCCGGACCGTCTGCGCAGCGTGCTGCGGCGCCTCTTCGACGAAAACGAGTTCCTCTCACCGCACGGGATCCGCTCGCTCTCGCGTTTCCATCTCGACCACCCGTTCGTGCTCCGGCTCAGCGGCCGCGAGTTTCGCTGCGACTACGAGCCGGCCGAATCGACCAGCGGGCTCTTCGGCGGCAACTCGAACTGGCGCGGTCCGGTGTGGATGCCGACCAACTACTTCTTCATCGAGGCGCTGCAGAAGTTCCACTACTATCTGGGCGACGACTACACGGTCGAGTTCCCAACCGGTTCGGGCCGCATGCTCACGCTCTGGGAGTGCTCGCTCGAGCTGGCGCGGCGGCTGCTCGGCCTCTTTCGCTGCGACGAGCACGGTCGGCGCCCGTTCCTGGGCGCCGACACGCTGGCGCAGACCAGCCCGTACTGGAAAGACCAGATCACGTTCCACGAGTACTTCCACGGCGACACCGGCGAAGGACTCGGTGCCTCGCACCAGACCGGCTGGACCGCGCTCATCGCGAAGCTCGTCGACCAGCTGGCGCGCTACGCCGACCCCGGGGCGCACCGGCTGCTGGCCGCCGAGTTCGGCATCGTCCCGCGGATGTAGTCTGCGCGCACGGACGCCGCCGGCGCTACGGCGTCAAGAGCAGGGCTTGGGGACCGTTCAGGCCGGAGATCGTCGCGAACGGCGACCCGGTGTAGGGCGGTGCGTAGACGGTCACGTTCGCGCGGCCCACGTTGCCGACGATCATGTCGTTCGCGCCGTCGAACGCGAGCGCGACCGGCGAGTTGACGCCGTTCGTCGTCGTGGCCACCGGCGCTCCGGTGTACGGCGGCGCGAACTCGACGATGGTGTCGCCTTCGTCGCTGGCGACGTACGCGTTCCCGACGGCGTCGGTCGCCACGGCTTCGTTGCCCGGCAAGCCGGTGCTCATGGTCGTCGGCGGGCCGGTATACGGCGGGGCATATTCGGTCGCGCCCGGGCCGTTGAAGTCGACGACGAACAGGTCGCCCATCGCGTTGAGCGCCAGCCCGCTCGGCTTCGTCACCCCGTTGGTGATCGTCGTCGGCGTCCCGCTGTACGGCGGCGTGTAGACGGTCATCGTGTTGTTCCCGTAGTTGGCGACGAACAGCGTGTCGCTGGCGTTGACCGCGACGTAGAAGTCCTGGTCGACCCCGGTGGTGATCGTCGTCGGCGCTCCGGTGTACGGGGGCGAGAACTCTTCGACCGAGTTCGCCTTGCTGTTCGCCACGAAGAGGTTGCCCAGCGCGTCGATCGCGAGGCCGGCGGGCCCGTCCAGGCCGCTGGACATCGTCGCGACCGGCGCCCCGGTCCACGGCGGGGCGTACTCGGTGACCGTGTTGTTCCCATAGTTGGACACGAACAAGTCCTCGGCCGCGTCCATCGCCAGCGCGTACGGTTCGTCGACGCTGTTCGAGATCGTCGTCGGCGCGCTGGTATAGGACGGCGCGTACGCGAGGACGTCGTTCGCATCGTAGTTGGCGATGAACAGCGTCTGGATATCGTTCTTCACGGTGAAGTTCGTCGTGCAGACGGCGCCGCTGAGCGAGCACGTGTCGTCGCCGTACGCGGCGGTCAGCGTGAACGACTCGGTCTGCTGGTTGGTGCCCGGCGGCGTCAGCACGACCGTGTTCGGCGTGCTGGCCGTCGGATTCGTCACGGTGAAGCCGCTGCCGCTCGCGCTCGCGAGCGTGAAGGTCGGCGAGCCGGCGCCGACGATGACGTTTCCGTCGGCGTCGAGCGCCTCGACCTGCAGTTTCTGCGCGCTCGTCCCGTAGAGCGTGAAGCCGTCGCTCTGCGTGCCGTGCACCGCCGCCGCGGCGCTGCTGACCTGGAGCGCCGCCGGCACACCGCTCAGGGCGAGGGCGACCGCGTTCGTCTGTCCTTGAACGACCGTGAAGTCGACCAGCTGCCCCTGAGAGAGTTCGTTGCCGGTCGCGTTCGCGCCGTCGTAGGTGGAGACCGCGGCGTCATAGGCGCCGGGATCCAGCGCGATCGTGAGCGTGCACTGCGTCGACGCCAGCGTCGAGGTGCACCCCGTGGCCGTCGGCGTGAGCGCGACGGTTTCGTCGACCACGCTCGTGCCGCCGGGATCGGTCGAGATCGCGAGCGTCATGCTGGCCGTCGCCGGCGAGATGTATTTGGGCGCTCGTCGCTGCGCGGCGGCGGTGCCGGCCGCCTTGGGGACCGAGATCGTGAACTTCACGGCACCGCGGCCGTGCCCCAGCGGCGTCGATCCTCCCCCGGCGGTCCCCGGCGGGAGCGCGCCCGCACGGCTTGCACAACTCGACAGAGCGAGCGCAGCGAGGAGCAGTGTGAACCGATGAAACGGCGGAACGCGACGCACGGGCTGACTCTCCTCCGGAAGCGGCTGGCGGATTTCGATCACTGCGCTGCCCGCGTGCGAGCGCCCTCTCGGGAGCGGAGCCGCCTTCGCTCCAGCGAAAGTGCGGCGGGCGATGCGCTACGATCTCGCGGTCATCGGGTCGGGCCAGGGCGGGAAGCCGCTGGCCCGCGATTTCGCCGAGCGGGGCAAGCGCGTCGTGTTGTTCGAACGCGGTGCGTTCGGCGGGACCTGCGTGAACGTGGGCTGCACGCCCTCGAAGGCGTTCCTCGCCGCCGCCCACGCCACCGGCCGCGCGCGGCGAACGGGTCCGCTCGGCGTGCACTGCACGGTCAGCGTCGACCAGAACGCCGTCATGGAGCGCGTGCGCGGCATCATCCACCGCTGGCGTACCGGCTCCGAGACGCGCACGCAGCAGAGCGGCGTCGAAATCGTTCACGGCGAGGCGTCCTTCGACGCGCCGCACGTCCTGCGCGCGAACGGCATCACCTACGAGGCGGACGTCGTGGTGCTCGACACCGGCTGTACGGCCGCGATCCCGCCGATCCCGGGTCTGGCCGGCACGCCCTTTCTCACCAACGAGAACTTCTTCGCGCAGCGAACGCTGCCCGAACGGCTGCTGGTGATCGGTTCGGGCTACATCGGACTCGAGCTGGGCCAAGGCGCCGCGCGGCTGGGCAGCACGGTCACGGTCGTGACGCCGGACGACCGGCTCGTCGCGCGCGAAGAGTCCGACGTCTGCCACGTCTTGACCGACTCGTTCGTGCGTGACGGAATCGACGTGCTGCTGCAGCGCCACGCGACCCGCGTCGTTCACGACGGCGCGCGCTTCGAGCTCACCCTCGACGACGGCACGCGCCTGGCCGGCGACGGATTGCTGGTGGCGGTGGGACGAAAGCCGGCGGTGCCCGACGGCGCCGTCGCGCGAGCCGGCATCGCGCTCGACGAGCGCGGCTTCGTCGCGTGCGACGAGCACCTGCGCACCACCGTCGCCGGGCACTACGCGATGGGCGACGTGGCGGGACAGCCGCAGTTCACGCACGTCTCGTGGGAAGACTTCCGCCGCCTGCGCGCGATCCTCGGCGGCGACCTCTCTCGCACGCGCGACGATCGCGTCCTCGGGTACGCGATGTTCACCGAGCCGCAGGTGGGCCGGGTCGGGATGACGGCGGACGAGGCGGAGCGGCGCGGCCTGCCGCACCGGGTCGTCACCTACGAGCTGGCCGACGACGCGCGAGGCATCGAGTGGAACCTGCCGGACGGCTTCTTTCGCTTGGTGGTCGATCCGGCCACCGACGCCATCCTCGGCGGGACGTTCGTCGGCTACGAAGCGGGGGAATTGATCCACGTGATCCTCGCCCACATGCAAGCCGGCTCGACCTGGCGCGTGATCGAACAGTCCGTCCACATCCACCCGACGTTCGCCGAAGGGATCCCCTCGCTGGCGCGGTTGCTGCTGTGACCTCGCCCGAGCTGGCCGACGCCCTCGCCGCCGGGAACGAGGGCGATCCGTTCGCGGTCTTGGGCCCCCATCGGCTCGGCACCGGGACCGTCGTGCGCGCCTTCCTCCCGCGCGCGCGCTCGGTCGACGTCGTCGACGCCGACGGCGAGCTGTTGGCCGAAGCGATCGCGGTCGGCGGCCACGGCCTGTTCGAAGCGCTGGTGCTCGAGCTGCCCACGGTGTACCGGCTGCGCGTCGAGGACGAACGCGGCGTGCGCACGATCGACGATCCGTATCGCTTCCCGCCGCTGCTCGGCGAGCTCGACGCGTGGCTGATCGCGCAAGGAAACCACCTCGAGCTGTACCGCGTGCTCGGCGCGCACCCCGACACGATCGACGGCGTCGCCGGGACGCGCTTCGCGGTGTGGGCGCCGAACGCGCGGCGCGTGAGCGTCGTCGGCGATTGGAACGCCTGGGACGGTCGCGTGCACGTCATGCGGCTGCGGCGCGAGTGCGGCGTGTGGGAGCTGTTCATACCCGCCGTCGGCGCGGGCGCGCGCTACAAGTACGAGCTGATCGCGCCCGACGGCCGCCTCTTGCCGCTCAAGGCCGATCCGGTCGCGTTCCGCAGCGAGCTGCGGCCGCACAACGCCTCGATCGTGGCCGCGCCCTCGACGTTCGTCTGGGACGACGCGGCGTGGCTCGCCGGCCGGGAAGCGCGCCAGCGCCGCGACGCGCCGATCCAGATCTACGAAGTGCACCTGGGCTCGTGGAAGCGCGTGCCGCACGAGGGGGACCGGTTTCTCACCTATCGCGAGCTGGCCGATCAGCTGATTCCGTACGTCGCCGATCTCGGTTTCACGCACGTCGAGCTGCTGCCGATCACCGAGCACCCCTTCGATCTGAGCTGGGGATACCAGACGACGGGCTGGTTCGCGCCGACCAGCCGCTTCGGCGAGCCGGACGACCTGCGCGCGTTCGTCGACGCGGCGCACCGTGCCGGCTTGGGCGTCATCCTCGATTGGGTGCCCGGTCATTTTCCGACCGACGCGCACGGTCTGGCGCGTTTCGACGGCACCCCGCTCTACGAACATGCCGACGACCGCGAAGGCTTCCACCGCGAGTGGGGGACCTACGTCTTCAACCTGGGCCGCAACGAGGTGTCGAACTTTCTCATCGCCTCGGCGCTGTACTGGCTGCGCGAGTTCCACGTCGACGGCTTGCGCGTCGACGCGGTCGCCTCGCTGCTCTACCGCGACTACAGCCGCAACGAGGGCGAGTGGATCCCCAACCGCTACGGCGGGCGCGAGAACCTCGAGGCGGTCGCGTTCTTGCGGCGCTTCAACACGACCGTCTACGGCGAGGTGCCCGGCATCGCGACGTTCGCCGAGGAGTCGACCGCGTGGCCCGGCGTCACCACGCCGGCCCACCTGGGCGGCCTGGGCTTCGGCTACAAGTGGAACATGGGCTGGATGCACGACACGCTGGAGTTCATGCAGCGCGATCCGCTCTACCGCGGCCACCACTTGAACGAGATCTCGTTCGGCCTGGTCTACGCGTTCACCGAGAACTTCGTCTTGCCGCTCTCGCACGATGAGGTCGTGCACGGGAAGCGCTCCATCCTCGGCCGCATGCCGGGCGAGGAGCGCAACCAGTTCGCCAACGTTCGGCTGCTCTACGGTCTGATGTGGGCGCACCCCGGCAAGAAGCTGCTCTTCGCGGGCGGCGAGTTCGCCCAGTTGGGCGAGTGGCGGGCGCAGGCGTCGCTCGATTGGCACGTCGTGCACGGCCTGCACCAAGGCGTGCAGCTGCTCGTGCGCGACCTCAACCGCACCGTGCGCGCGCACCCGGCGCTCTACCAGCGCGACGCCGAGCCGAGCGGCTTCGAATGGCTGACCTACGAGGACGTCCGCAACGGCGTCGTCGCCTGGATTCGCTGGGACGCGGGCCACGAGAGCCACGTCGTGTGCGTCGTGAACACCAGCGGCGCTCGCCACGACCGCTACGTGCTGGGCGTGCCGCGCCGCGGCCGCTACCGCGAGCTGCTCAATACCGACGCGGCCGTGTACGGCGGGAGCGACGTGGGTAACGGAGGGTTCGTGGATGCGACCGATCGCCCGTCTCACGGACAGTCGAGCTCTGTGACGCTGACCTTGCCGCCGCTCGCGGTGCTCTGGCTGGCTCCGTGACGTCCAGCGGACGCCGCCGCGTCGGCCCGGGACTCCCATTTCCGCTCGGCGCGACCTGGTACGGCACCGGCGTCAACTTCGCGCTCTTCAGCGCCAACGCCGAGAAGGTCGAGCTGTGCTTGTTCGACGAGCGCGGGCGGCGTGAGCTCGAACGGATCGTGCTGCCCGAATACACCGACGAGGTCTGGCACGGCTATCTGCCCGACCTGCGGCCGGGCACGCTCTACGGCTACCGGGTCTACGGCCCGTACGATCCCGCGCGCGGACACCGCTTCAACCACCACAAGCTGCTGCTCGATCCGTACGCGAAGGCGCTGGTCGGCCAGCTGCGCTGGAGCGACGCGCACTACGGCTACCGCATCGGCTCGCAGCGCGGGGACCTCTCGTTCGACCGGCGCGACAACGCCAGCGGGATGCCCAAGTGCGCGGTCGTCGACACCGCCTTCACCTGGGTGGGCGACAAACGGCCGTTCGTGCCGTGGATGCAGACCGTGTTCTACGAGCTGCACACGCGCGGCTTCACGATGCAGCATCCCGAGGTGCCGCCGGCGCTGCGCGGCACCTTCGCCGGCCTCGCCGCGCCGGCGGTCGTCTCGTACTTGCAAGACCTGGGCGTGACGACCGTCGAGCTGCTGCCGGTACACGCCTTCATCGACGACCGGCGCTTGGTCGAACAGAAGCTGCGCAACTACTGGGGCTACAACTCGATCGGCTTCTTCGCGCCCGAGCCGCGCTATCTGCAAGGCGGCGATCCGAACGAGTTCAAGATGCTGGTCAAGCACCTGCACGAGGCCGGCATCGAAGTCGTGCTGGACGTCGTCTACAACCACACCGCCGAGGGCAACGAGCTGGGCCCGACGCTTTCGTTCAAGGGCATCGACAACGCGTCGTATTACCGGCTGGCCGAGGACAAGCGCTACTACGAGGACGTGACGGGCACCGGCAACACGCTCGACCTGCGCCATCCGCGCGTGCTGCAGATGGTGCTCGACTCGCTGCGCTATTGGGTCGAGGAGATGCACGTCGACGGCTTCCGCTTCGACCTCGCGCCGGCGCTGGCGCGCGAGCACGCCGGCTACGCGCGCGACGCCGCGTTCTTCAAGACCATCGCGCAAGACCCGGTCCTCTCGCGGGTCAAGCTCGTCGCCGAACCGTGGGACGTCGGCATGGGCGGCTACCAGCTGGGTAATTTCCCGCCGGGCTGGTCGGAGTGGAACGGCAAGTACCGCGATACCGTGCGGCGATTCTGGAAGGGCGACCTGGGCGTGCTGCCCGAGCTGGCCTCGCGGGTCGCCGGCTCGGCCGACCTCTTCGAGCATCAGGGGCGCCGGCCGCGCGCGGGGATCAACTTCGTCACCGTGCACGACGGCTTCACGCTGACCGACCTGGTGTCGTACGACCACAAGCACAACGAGGCGAACCACGAGGGCAACCGCGACGGCACCGACGACAACCAGAGCTGGAACTGCGGGGTCGAGGGGCCGACCGACGATCCGGCGATCGTCAGCCTGCGCGAGCGCCAGAAGCGCAACCTGCTGACGACGCTGCTGCTCTCGCTGGGCGTTCCGCTGCTGCTGGCGGGCGACGAGTTCGGGCGCACGCAGCGCGGGAACAACAACGCATATTGCCAGGACAACGAGATCTCGTGGATCGACTGGAACGCGCGCGGGCCGCACGATCTGGCGCTGGCCGACTTCGTCAAGACCCTGTTGCGGCTGCGCAGCCAGCACCCCGCCTTCCGGCGCGACGCGTTCTTCCGCGGCGAGGCCGTCGACGCGAGCGGCCGCAAGGACATCGCCTGGATGAAGCCCGACGGCCTCGAGATGACCGCCGATGATTGGACGCCGGAGCGGCGCACGATCGGCTTGTATTTCGGCGCGCGCCCGATGCTCTTCGTCGCCATGAACGCCTCGCCCGACGACCTGCGCTTCGCGCTGCCCGACGCGACCCGCGTGTCGTGGTCGCTGGTGCTCGACACCGCGATCGAGGGCGGCACGCCGCGCGACGTCCCCGGCGACGGCGTCGAGTCCTACGCGATGATCGGCCGCTCGCTGGCGGTGTTCGCCGGCACGGCGCGATGACGCGCGTCGCGCGCCGCTACGTCGACGCGCTCGGTCAGGAGCGCGAAGCGCCGGCCGAGACGGTCGGCCGATTCGACGAGCTCCTGCGCGAGCCGCCGTACGCCTTCACGCCGCCGACGCTGGTGGTGCGCGAGGACGAGCCGCTGGCCGTCGCGGTGACGCTCCCGGCGGCGCGCTGGCACGACGACCTGCGCTGGACGCTCGACACCGCCGACGGTGAACGCGCGTCGGGAACGTTCGGCCTGCGCGGCGCGACGGTCGTGCGCGTCGGCGAAGACGGCGAGCAGCGGTTCGACACGCGCGTGGCCGAGCTGCGCGGTCCGTTGCCGCTGGGCCGCCACGCGCTGACGTTGGAAGTCGCCGGCTACGCGCGCGAGCGGGTGACGGTGGTGGTCGTGCCGCGGCTGGCCTATCCGCCGCGCGGCCGCACGTGGGGCATCGCCCTGCAGCTCTACACGCTGCGCTCGCAGCGCAACCACGGCATCGGCGACTTCGCGGATCTGCGCGCCGTCTGCACGCTGCTCGGCGCGCGCGGCGCGTCGTACGTCGGCATCAACCCGCTGCACGCGCCGTTCCGCTCCGACCCGGAGGCGGCGAGTCCCTACGCGGCCTCCTCGCGCCGCTGGCTCAACTGGCTCGCGATCGCGCTCGACGACGTGCCGGAGGCGCACGCCGCCGGCGTGCGGGCCGTCCTCGACGATCCCGCCTGGCGCGCGCGGGTCGCGGCCGCGCGTGCCTGCGACGACGTCGACTACGCCGCCGTCTCGGCGCTGAAAGAGCCGGTGCTGCGCGCGTGCTATGCGGCGCTCGCGCACGACCGGGCGCGCGCGGACGCGTTCGCGCGCTGGTGTGCCGAGCAGGGCGATCCGCTGCAGCGCTTCGCCGCCTTCGAGGTGCTGATCGAACGGCACGGGCGCGACCTCACGGCGTGGCCCGCCGGGCTGCGCGCACCGGACTTGCCGGACGTCGCGCTCGCGTTGGGCGACGACGCCGCGGCGCTCGGCTACGCGATGTACCTGCAATGGCTGGCCGACCAGCAGTTGGCGGCGGTCGCCGCCGCCGCGGCGCAGCACGGCGTCGCCTTGTACCGCGATCTCGCCGTCGGGGTGGACGCCGGCGCGGCCGACGTGTGGGCCGACCGCGCGGCGTACGTCGGCGGCGTGCGCGTCGGCGCGCCGCCCGACGTGCTCAACACGTTCGGCCAAGACTGGGGATTGCCGCCGCTCGATCCGCGCACGCTGGCCGACGACGGGTACGCCCAGCTGCTCGCGCTGCTGCAAGCCAACTGCCGGTACGCGGGCGCGCTGCGCATCGACCACGCTTTCTCGCTGGCGCGCCTGTACTGGATCCCGGCCGGCGCCGGTGCGAGCGACGGAACCTACGTCAGCTATCCGCTCGACGACCTGCGCGGCATCGTCGCGCTGGCCAGCGTGCGCGAACGGTGCGTCGTGATCGGGGAAGACCTGGGCACGGTGCCGGACGGTTTTCGCGAGCGCATGGAGGCGACCGGTATCCTTGCATACCGCATCCTGTTCTTCGAGCGTCACGCCGACGGCACGTTCGCAGCCCCCGAGGAGTATCCGGCCGCCGCGCTGGCCGCCTCGGGGACGCACGACCTCGCCACGATCCCGGCGTGGCTGCACGGCGACGACCTGCTGCTGCGCGAGCAGCTGGGGTTGGCCCGGACGCCGCTGACCGACGAGCAAGCGTCCCGCGAGCGCGAACGTACCCTGCTGCTCGACACCCTCCAGCGGCACGGCGATTTGGCGGGGAACGAACGGGACGATGAGACCGCGATCGTCGTCGCCGCGAACCGTTACCTCGCCGCTTCGCCCTGTGCCATCGTGATGGGACAGCTCGACGACGTCCTGGGAGAACGCCGCCCGGTCAACGTCCCGGGAACTTCGCTCGAATATCCGAATTGGCGTCGCAAGCTCTCGACCACCGTCGAAGCCCTCGCGGACGACCTCCGCGTCGCGCGCCTCTGCACCGCCTTCAACGAAATCCGCCCCCGTGAGAACGGACGATGATAGCAGACAGCACCATGATGCCGGCGCGCGCCCGCGGGGAATCGCGCCAAGTCGCCATCGCGAGCGCGCGCACGTCCGGGGGCCCCACGCTCTGCGTGGGGGGCGCGGAGCCAAGGGCGGAGCGCCGTTGAAATGAAAGCCGTTCTGATGGCCGGCGGGGAAGGTTCCCGGCTGCGCCCGCTGACTTCCCGACGGCCGAAGCCGTTGGCGCCGGTGGCCGGCAAGCCGGTGATGGAGCACATCGTCGAGCTGCTGCGCACGCACGGGTTCACCGAGATCGTCTCGACGCTGCACTACCTGGCCGACGAGATCGAGTCGTGGTTCGGTGACGGTTCGGCGCACGACGTCAAGATGCACTACGTCGTCGAGGACACGCCGCTGGGAACCGCGGGCGCGGTCAAGATGGCGCACGAGCTGCTCGGCGACGAACGTTTCCTGATCATCAGCGGCGACGCGCTGACCGCGCTGGACCTCGGGGCGATCGTGCGCCACCACGTCGAGCGCGGGAACGACGCCACGATCGTGCTGCAGCGCGTGACCAACCCGCTCGAGTTCGGCGTCGTCGTGACCGACGAACAGCAGCGCATCGTGCGCTTTCTCGAAAAGCCGTCGTGGGGCGAAGTCTTCTCCGACACGATCAACACCGGCATCTACGTGCTCGAGCCCGGGATCTTGGACCGGATGGAGCGCGGCAAGATCTACGACTGGTCGAAGGACCTCTTCCCCGAGATGCTGCGCGAGGGCGCCAAGCTCGGCGGCTACATCACCGACGACTACTGGACCGACATCGGCAACCTCGAGCAGTATCAGCAGGCCAACTACGACGCGCTCGACCGCAAGGTCGCGATCGCCTTTCCGGGGACGGAGGTCACGCCCGGCGTGTGGGCCGGCGAAGGGACGCGGATCGATCCCGACGCGCAGCTCGACGGCCCGATCGTGCTCGGGCGCGACGTGCGCGTCGCGGCCGGCGCGCACATCGTCGGGCCGACGGTCATCGGCGACCGCAGCCTGGTCGAGCGCGGCGCGACGATCTCGCGCAGCGTGCTGTGGGAGGACTGCTACGTCGGCGAAGAGTCGACGCTCAACGACTGCACCGTCGCCGACCGCAACACGATCGAACGGCGCGCCACCGTCCAGGAAGCCAGCGTCATCGGCCGCGGCTGCACGATCGGACAAGGTGCGACGGTCAACGCGCACCTCAAGCTGTGGCCCGACAAGTGGGTCAACGCCGGCGCGATCGTCTCGATGTCGCTCATCTACGGCCAGAAGTGGCCGGGCTCGCTGTTCGGCTCGGTCGGCATTCGCGGCTTGGCCAACCTCGAGATCACGCCGGAGTTCGCGCTCAAGCTCGGACAGGCGTTCGGGACGTACCTCAAGAGCGGCCAATACGTGATGACCAGCCGCGACACGCACCCCGCCTCGCGGGTGATGAACCGCTGCATCATCTCCGGCTTGCTCAGCGTCGGCGTCAACGTGCTCGACCTGCGCTCGTACCCGCTCCCGCTGGCGCGCTACGCGGTGCGGGTCGGCGGCGACGGCGGCGTGCACGTTCGCGTCGCGCCGGACGACGCCAACGCGATCGTCTTCGAGTTCTTCGACCACACCGGGATCGGGATCGACAAGGGCGCCGAACGCAAGGTCGAAAACCTGTTCTTCCGCGAGGACTTCCGCCGCACGCCGATGGACGCGGTCGGCCGCCTCGACTTCCCCTCGCGCGCGCTCGAGCGCTACACGGCCTCGTTCGTCGACGCGCTCCACGCGCGCGCGCTGGCCGAGGCCAACTTCCGCGTCGTGGTCGACTACGCGTTCGGCAACGCCTCGATCGTGCTGCCGCAGATCCTAGGCGGCCTGGGTGTCGACCAGATCGCGCTCAACGCCTATTTCGACGCGCAGAAGGTGCGCACGTTCCGCAACGATCGCGAGCACCACTTGCGGCAGTTGACCTCGGTCGTCACCTCGCTCGAGGCCGACCTGGGCGTGCTGATCGACGCCGACGGCGAGACGGTGACGCTGGTCGACGACAAGGGCAGCATCGTCGGGCGCAACCGGCTGGTCGCGTTGCTCACGCTGCTGATCGCGCGCGCGCAGCCCGGTGCGCGGATCGCGCTGCCGCTGACGATCCCCTCGGTGGTCGAGAGGATCGCGCACGACAACGGCGCCGAGATCGTGCGCGCGCGCAGCGACCGCCGCTCGGTGATGGCGCTGGCCGAGAAGGACGGCGCGAACTTGGCGTTCGCGGCGGGCGCGGAGTACGAGCTGGTCTTCCCCGAGTTCCAGCCGGCGTTCGACGGCATCTACGCGACCGCGAAGATCATGGAGCTGCTGGCCGCCGAGCGGCGCAAGCTTTCCGAGCTGGTCGCGATGCTGCCGGAGTGGCACATCGCGGGCCGCGTCGTGCCGTGTCCGTGGGAGCGCAAGGGCGCGGTGATGCGCTCGCTGCACGACGAGGCGGCGCACGGCGGCAACGGCAAGGTCGAGACGCTCGACGGCGTGCGGCTGGGCCGTCCGCACGGCTGGGTGCTGGTGCTCCCCGACGCGACCGACGCCTCGGTCAACGTCTGGGCCGAAGGCGACACCGACGACGAGGCGTCGCACTACGCCGACGAGATCGCCGCGCGGGTTACCGCGATCGCTTCAGCGTGAGGGGATGAGCCGCAGCAGCCGCCGCGGGTAGTCGAAGATCACGACGAAGCGCTTCCAGACCGGGTCGCCGATCTGCATCGCGACGCTCGGATCCGACTCCTCGCCGCGCGCCAGCGAGGTCGTCAGGTGCACGGCGACGTCGTCGACGCTGACGCCGCCGATGCGCAGCGAGCGCGCGCGGGCCAGGTAACCGGCGACCGGACCGCCGACGCCGACGTACGAGCTGTCGTCGGGCAGCGCGTGATAGCGATGCACCAAGTCGTGCGCGCGCACGAAGTGCGAGTACACCTCGAGCGGTCCGTCGTTCCCGGTGTCGACGCCGGCGGCGCCGGCGATCCCGTCGAGCGCGCCCTCGACCTGCGGCTGGCGTTCGTCGTAGACGAACGGCACGCGCGCACCGCCGCCGCCGAACGCGCCGGCCGAGCGCGCCAGCGCGAGCTGATGGTGCGCGAGGTCGAGCCGTGCGGCCAAGCGCGCGAGCAGCTCGTAGCCGACGATCCCGTCGACCGGCAACGCCGAGCCCAGATCGAGCACGACGAAGGGCTGGTCGCGCAGCACGGCGGTCCCGATCTGCACCGTGCGTGCGGCCGCGTAACGGACCGGGACGACGTTCGGCCCCACCCCGTCGACCGTGCCCTCGCCGACGACGACTAGGCCGCAGCGCCGCGCCGCGGCCGGCGTGATGACGTTCTGGCCGCCGGTGTCGAGCAGAAACCGCAAGGCGGGTCCCTCGTCCACGCGCACCTGCACGACCGGCAGATCGAAGCTCGGATCGAGCGCCACGCTCGTCGTTCCCGTCAGCACGACGTCGTGCGGCGGGGCGGGCGGCGCGAAGGCGGCGTCGGCGAGCGGTGCGACGCTCACCGCGCGCACGCTCGCGCGCCACTCGCCGTCGACGGAGACGTCGTCGAGCGCGAACGGGACGTTCAGCCCGTCGACGATCCGCCGGTCGGCGAGCGTGGTCGTCTCCGTGGTCGCGCCGGGATGGCGCACGATGCGGGTGGCCGTGCCGCCGCCGAGCACGCGCGCGAACGCCCGCGCGAAGGCGCGAATCGCGTCGCGCTGCGCGCGGTTGCCTTCGATCCGGGCCATCCCGGTCGCGTCGGCGCGCCACGCGTGGGTGCCGTCCCAGCCTTCGCGCTCGGAGACGGGACCGGCGTCGAAGCGCCGCACGAACCGCGCCGTCGCGCGGTCGACGAGCAGCTCGCCGCTGCCGTGCACGCCGTAGGCGACGACGTCGAGCCGCAAGCGCACGTAGCGCGGCGCGCGCGCCGGCGCGAGGACGGGCAAGAGCACCGCCAGCGCGGGCGCGGCGAGCAGCGCGAAGGGCATGGCCGGACGGCTTCGCCGTCCGGCGGGTTAGTTCTGCGAGGGCAGGACCGGCAGCTTCGCGCGGTCGATGCGCTTGCCGACGACCTTCTCGATGTCGCGGAAGAGCGGCTCTTCGTCACGCGAGACGAAGGTGATCGCCTCGCCGGTCGCCTGCGCGCGCGCGGTGCGGCCGACGCGGTGCACGTAGTCCGCGGGCACCATCGGGACGTCGAAGTTGACGACGTGGCCGAGGTCTTGCACGTCGATGCCACGAGCGGCCACGTCGGTCGCCACCAGCACGCGCAGCTTTCCGCGCTTGAACTGATCGAGCGCACGCGTGCGCTGCGCCTGCGAGCGATCGCCGTGGATGCGGTCGGCGGCGATCTTGTGCTTCTCCAGGTGCAGGGCCAGCCGGTTCGCTCGCGCCTTGGTGCGCGTGAACGCGATCGCGCTGTAGATGCCGTTGTCCTCGAGCAGCTTCATGAGCAGCTCGGTCTTGCGGGTCTGGTCGATCGTGTAGGCGCGGTGCGTGATGCCCTCGGCGGTGGTCGCCTTGGGGGGCGCCGTCGCCACGCGCACCGGATCGCGCAGCAGCTCGCGGCTGAGCTTCTCGATCTCCGGCGCGACGGTCGCGCTGAAGAACAGCGTCTGGCGTTTCGCCGGCAGCGCGGCGGCGATGCGCCGCACGTTCGGCAAGAAGCCCATGTCGAGCATGCGGTCCGCCTCGTCGAGGACGAACACGCTGACGTCGCCCAGGCGCGTGACCTTCTGTGCCATCAGGTCGAGCAGCCGGCCCGGACACGCGACGATGATGTCGGTACCGCGCGCGAAGGCCTTGATCTGCGGGCCGAAGCCGACGCCGCCGAAGACGGCCGCGATGCGCACGTCGGTGCCGCGCGCCATGGCCTGCAGGTGCTGGCAGATCTGGGCGGCCAGCTCGCGGGTCGGCGCGAGAACGAGCGCGTGGGTGCGGCCGCGGGGCAGCGTGAGGACGTGTTGGAGCAGCGGCAACCCGAAGGCGGCCGTCTTGCCGGTGCCGGTCTGCGCCGAGGCGAGGACGTCGCGTCCGGCCAGCGCGGGCGGGATCGCCGCGGCCTGGACGGGCGTGGGCACGGTAAAATCGAGGGCGCGCAGCGCGCGCAACAGCACCGGCTGCACGCCGAGTGCTTCAAAGGTCTGCGTCAATTCAGTTCTTTCGGAACGGCGATGCGCAATACGATCGTCGGTTTCCGAAAGATCGCGCCAGGAAGGATGCCACCGGGAGCGGTGACCCACCCACCATACCATACCGGCCGCCGCCCCAGGTACGACCCTTGACGGACGGCTGATCCGGTCCAGGGACGGCCCCGCCGGGCGCCCAATTTCGGCCCCGTGAAACGCTCGCTCGCATTGCTGGCAGCCTCGTGTCTGCTCGCGACGCCCCGTGGGCCTGCCGCCGCCGCGCCGCCGCCGCCGCCCACACATACGCTCTGCCCGGTCTTCGTCGGGCGCATCGACAGGCTGGACGAGGCGGGAACGCGCTATGCGGTCGGGCTGCTGACCTACGGCGAGTCCGGCACCACCTCGGGAACGATCGCGTTCTTCGCCGGCGACGAGCGGTACGAGGTGCCGTTCGCGAACGCGCTGGCCGACGACCCGACCGACGCGGGGGCGTCCCCGGAGCCGATCGTCGTGCAGTTCGCACGGCCCGTCACCCTCACGGCCGCCGTCGTCGCAGCGCTCGGTTCGCCGCCCGCCGCCTGCTCGGCTCCGTATATGCCGTGGACGCAGAACGGGCGCATCGCGCCGGCCCTCGCGCACGAATGGTTCTCGAGCCGCGTAGCGCGGCCGAGCCCAGGTCCGATGCCGGCGGACATGCTCGACGAGAGCAAACTATGGGAAGGCTTCGACGCGGAGGCGCGGACGGCGAGCGCGGTTGAAGCCGGCACGCCGATCGCGGTCGCGCCGTGTGCGCAAAAGGACCACGTTCCCTCGCTCAGCGGGCGCCCGGGGCTGGCGTGGATGCCGCCCCTGGTCACGCACGGACCATCGGCCTACACGACGGACGTCTTGGTCGCCATCGACGCCGACGGTACGCTGCTGAACGCGGCGACGCTCGTTTCGTCATCCAACAAGACGTTCGATCACGTGGCGCTCGTCGCTGCGCAGCAGTCGACGTTCCGCGCCGGGCAGTTCCGATGCGCTCCCGTCGCGGGAAGCTACGTCTTCGAGTTCTCGTACGAACACGGCTAAACGCGACGCGCCCCCGGCGGCGCGCGGCGACGACAGGCGCGATCGGCCGCCGCCGCCAAGACCCGCCGGCGTGAAAGGCGCGCGCGGAACGCTGGCGGTCTTTTGCTTGTTCGCGACGATAACGCCGACGCTCGGTGCCACCGCGTTCGCGCAGCCCAGCTCCGATCTGTGTCCCGTCTTCGTCGGGCGCGTCGATGCGCTCGACGATGCCGGCACGCGCTACGCCTTCGGGCTGCTGACCTACGGCGGCTCGGGCAGCGCGTCGGGGACGCTCGCCGTCTATGCCGCGGACAAGCGCTACAGCGTGCCGTTCACCGACGCGTTCGTCGACGATCCGACGGAGTCGACCTCACGCCCGCGGCCGCTGGTCGTGCGCTTCGCGCGGCCGGTAACGGTCAGCGGCGCCGTCGTCGCATCGCTCGGCGCACCGGCGGCGCCTTGTCCGACTCCGTATCTGCCGTGGACCGCCAACGGTCGGGTCGCGCAATTCGTCGGGCACCAACGGCTCTTCTACGACGCCGAGAGCGATCGTCACCAGGAATCCGACGCCGCCGTGATCGACGAACGGCAGCTCTGGAACGGCTTCGACGCCGCGGCCGCGAACGTCGCGCCGGTCGACGCGGGCGACGGCGTGCCCGCCGCGCGTTGCACACAAGACGATCGCGGCGCGAGCGTAACGCACGTCGAACGCGCGCTGATCCCCGCCATCGTCCCGGCCGGTCCGTTCGCCTACCGGAGCGCCGTCCTGGTCACGCTCGACGCGACGGGAGCGGTCGTCGCCGCCGCGACGGTGGTCTCCGCGAGGGAGGACGTGCCGCTCGACGCGGCCGCACTCACCGTGGCCGAGCACTCGTCCTATCGGCCGGCACGCTTTCGCTGCGCGCCGGCGGCAGGCAGCTACGTGTTCGTGCTCAGCTACTACCGCGACTGAGCGACACGCTACGCTCGCGCACAGCGAGCGGCGCGGGTGAGCAGCAGCTCGCGGTCGCGGGCGTTGTGCGCCAGCGCGGCCGCGCGCTCGAACTCGGCGCGCGCCTCGGCGAAGCGCTCGAGCTTCTCGAGCAGGTCGCCGCGCACGCTCGGCAAGAGATGGTAGGCGCTCAGCGCGGGCTCGGCGAGGAGCGCGTCCACCTGCTCGAGGCCGCTTTGGGGGCCGAACGCCATGCCGACGGCGACGGCACGGTTCAGCTTGACGACCGCGGTGGGATACAGCTCGGCGAGCGCGTCGTAGAGCGCGGCGATGCGCGCCCAGTCGGTCTCCTCCGCCCTGCGCGCTCGCGCGTGGCAGGCGGCGATCGCCGCTTGCAGCGCGTACGGCCCGAGCGGCCCCAACCGCTCAGCACGTTCGAGCGCGCCCAGGCCGCGCCGAATCAGCAGCTGGTCCCAACGTGACCGATCCTGCTCGAGCAGCAGGACGTGCTCGCCGGATGGTCCGACGCGCGCTCGCGCGCGCGACGACTGCAGCTCCATCAGCGCGACCAGCCCGTGCACCTCACCCTCCTCGGGCGCGAGCTGGGCGAGAACGCGCCCCAGCCGCAACGCCTCCTGCGAGAGCGCGGGCCGAAGAATGTCCTCGCCGCTCGAGGCCGAGTAGCCCTCGTTGAAGATGAGGTAGATGACTTCGAGGACCGAGGTCAGGCGTTGCATCCGCTGCGCCGCGTCGGGCACCTCGAACGGCACGCGCGCCTCCGCCAGCGTGCGCTTCGCGCGAACGATTCGCTGCGCGATCGTCGGCTCCGATGAGAGGAACGCTCGCGCGATCTCCGTCGTCGAGAGACCGCCGAGCAAGCGCAGCGTCAAGGCGACGCGTGCTTCGACCGAGAGCACCGGGTGACACGCGACGAACATCAGGCGCAGCAGGTCGTCGGGGATGTAGTCCTCGTCGAGCGTGGCGAAGACGGACTCCTCCGATTCCTGGTCCTGCAGCTCGTGGCCGAGCAGCCGGTACTTGTCCTCAGCCGTCTGCGCTCGCCGGAAGTAGTCGATCGCGCGACGCTTCGCAACCGACATCAGCCACGCTCCCGGATTGCGCGGAATTCCGTCGCTCGACCATTGGGAGAGCGCCGAGACGAACGCGTCCTGCGCGAATTCCTCGGCCAGACCGACGTCGCGAACGACGCGGGTGAGCGCGGCCACGAGTCTGGGGGACTTGATCCCCCAGACGGCTTCGATCGCGCGCACCGACTCCGGCCTCGTCACGTCACGCGTTAGCGGATTCCGGCGAAGTCCTCGGCCTCGAAGATGCCTGGACGATGGTCGGCTCGTGGTCGACCGGGAAGTTGACCGAGTTGGCGATGAAACACTTGGCGTGCGCGTCACGGTGCAGCGCCTGCGCTCTGGCCAGGTCGGACTCGGCGCTGACCACGATGCGCGGGCGGAGCACAATGCGCGTGAAGCGCCCGCCGCCGTCGTCGGTCTCGACCATCTGGCCCTCGGCCTCGTCGACGTAGTCGAGCACGACGACGCCGTTGGTTGCGCACAAGTGCAGGTACCACAGCAGATGGCACGACGACACCGAGGCGACCAGCAGCTCCTCGGGATTGTAGCGCGCGGCGTCACCGCGGAAGAGCGGATCGCTCGAGCCCAGCAGGGCCGGCTTGCCTTCGACGGTGACCGCGAAGGCGCGCTCGTAGGCGCGATAGCTGGCGGTGCCGGCGCCGGTGTTGCCGGTCCAGCGGACGGCGGCGGCGTAGCGGTGCGCGCGCTGCCCCATCAGCGACCGCCGCCGACGTCGATGGTGGCACCCACGCAGTACGAGGACGCCGGCGAGAGCAGCCAGATGACGGCCTCGGCCACCTCGTCGGCCGTCCCCATGCGGTGCATCGGGATCGTCGGCAGCATGCGCGCGGGTCGGTCGGGGTCGCCGGACGCCGCGTGGATCTCGGTGTCGATCATCCCCGGCGAGACGGCGTTGACGCGCACGCCCTCGGCCGCAACCTCGCGCGCGAGGCCGAGCGAGAACACCTCCAGCGCGCCCTTGCTGGCCGCGTAGTGGACGTAGGTGTCGGGCGCGCCGTAGGCGATCGCGCGTGAGGTGATGTTGACGATCGCGCCGCCGCGGCCGCCACGAGCCGTCGACATCCGTCGTACCGCCTCGCGCGCGCACATGACCGCGCCCACGACGTTGATCGCGAAGACGCGCTCGAGCGTGCTGCGCTCGAGATCGACCAGCCGCCCGACGCCGCCGGTGATGCCGGCGTTGTTGACCAATCCGCCGAGCGGCCCGAAGGCGCGTTCGGTCTCGGCGAACGCGTGCTGCATCTCATCCTCGTTCGCGACGTCGGCGCGGACGGCCAGCGCGCGGCCGCCGGCGCCGGTGACCTCGGCCTCGACGGCGCGCGCCGCGTCGGCGTCGGCGGCGTAGGTGAACGCCACGCTCCAGCCCGCCTCGGCCGCACGCCGCACGATCGCCGCGCCGATACCGCGGCTACCGCCGGTGACCAGCAGCGCGCTGGACATCAGCGCGCGACCGCGTCGACGTAGGCGATCTTGCGGTCGAGCGCTTCGATCGCCTGATGCCAGGTATAGCGCGCCGCCGTCTGCGCGCCGTTGGTGCGCAGCTCGGCCGCCAGCGCGTCGTCGCCGAACAGCGCACGCAGATAGGTCGCCAGCTCGCGGCCGTCGGACGTGTCGCAGACGATCGCGTTGACGAACGGCTCGGCGTACTCTTCGCCGGTCGCGCCGCAGACGACGATCCCGCCGGCCGCCATCACTTCGAGACCGACCAACCCGAACGGCTCCTTGCCGCTGTTCGCCAGCACGACGTCGGTAGCGGCGTACATCGCGTACAGCGTCGGCTCGTCGAGGAACGCGCGCACGTGCACGATCGGCGCCTCGACGTACGCCAGCGCCTTGGCCAGCTCGCGCCAATCGCTGCCTTCGTACGCCAGCCGCTCGACGGTCAGCCCGCGCTCGCGCGCGCGCCCGAACACGACGTCGCCGTACGGCTCGCGGCCGCCGCGCACGATCATGCGCGCCGGTATCCCGCCCGCGCGCAGCTCGACGATCGCGTCGACCGCCTGCAGCCAATTCTTGTCGGGGTCGAAACGGCCGACCTTGAAACAGGTCGGCGCCTTGCCGAACGCCTCGCGCAGCGCGGCCGTGCGCTCCGGGTCGGCGCCGTCGAGCAGCGCGGGGTCGAGCCCGTTGGGGATCACCAGCGCCGAGACGTTCCACTGCGCCAGCTCGAACTTCATGTACTTGCTCACGCACGTGACCGCGGCGGCGCGCGCCAGCGTCGGCCAGTGGATGCGATCGAACCCATAGGTGTTGTTCGCGTTCCACATCAGCGTGAGCGCGCCGCGAATGCCGCGCTCGCGCGCCAGCCGGTCGATGGCGATCGCGACGTTGGCGGTCTGCCACTCTTCGCAGATCACCAGCACCCGCTCGCCGCGCGCGGCGGCCGGTGCGACCAGCGTGTCGATGATCCACGGGGGCAGGCTGGTCTCCCAGTCGTGCACCTTGCCGGTCTCGCCGTCGTAGACGTTGCGCGGGTGCTGCGCCGAGATCCACTGCGACCAGCGCCGCAAGGTGACGCCCGGATCGCTCTGTTCGATCGGCTTCGCGTTGGGATCGCCGACGAAGTACAGCTCGACCTCGTGGCCGGCCGCGCCCAGCGCGCGCGCCAGTTGGCTGACGCGGGTGGCCAGGCCACCGATCGACGCGTAGCGATCCGGTCCCTCGAACGAGAGCAGCGCGACCTGACGGGGGATCATGACGGGAACCTCCTACGCGAGAACGGCGGCGAATACCGCCCGGTCGACGTTACCCCCGGAGAGGACCGCCGCGACCCGCTTGCCGCGCAGGCGGTCGCGTTCGGCGGCGACGGCGGCGAGGGCCACGGCGCCCGCCCCTTCCGCCACGTTGTGCGTGTCGCTGAACAGCCAGGCCATCGCCTCGCGGATCGCGTCCTCGGAGACGGTGACGACGCGTGCCGCCCCCGCGCGGATGATCGCGAACGCGTCCGGGTCGCCGACGCGACAGCCGACGCCCTCGGCGAGCGTCGGCACGCCGCCGTCCGTCTCGCGCAGCTCGCCGGCCGCGAAGGAGAGCGCGTAGGCCGGATACGTCTGCGAGCACACGCCGACGATCTCGGTCGGCAGCTCGAGCAGATCGCGCACCGCGATCAGCCCGCTGATCCCCGAGCCCAATCCGATCGGGACGTAGACGACGTCGAACGCGGCGGCGGCGAATAGCTCGCGCGCGTAGGTCGCGACGCCGCACACCAGATCGCGGTGGTACGAGGGCACGAACGCGGTCGCCGGATCGTCGTCGGCGGCCAGCGTGCGCGCGTATCGATACGAGTCCTCGAAGTCGGCGCCGTGCGCCACGATCCGCGCGCCCATCGCGCGCATGGCGGCGGTCTTCTCCGCCGGACAGTCGTTCGGCACGACGATCGTCACCTGGAGTCCCGCGCGGCGGCCGGCCAGCGTCAGCGACTGCCCGTGGTTGCCGGCCGACGCGGCGACGATGTGGCGCACCTGCGGCGCGCGCCGCCGCAGCGCGTCGACGTAGACCAGGCCGCCGCGTATCTTGAACGCGCCCAGCCGGGTGTGGTTCTCGTGCTTGACCCACACGTCGACGCCGAGCCGCTGCGCCAGCAGCGGCCACGCGTACGCCGGCGTCGGCGGCACGATGTCGCGGATCAGCGCGGCGGCGGCGTCGATCTCCCGAAGCGTGAGGTCGAACGCCGCCGCGTGCGCCGCCACGGCGCTAGTTGGCGGCGGCCAGCTGCCGCAGGACGTACTGCAGGATGCCGCCGTTGCGGTAGTAGTCGGCTTCGTCCGGCGTGTCGATGCGCACCAGCGCGTCAAACGTCTTGGCCTTGCCGTCGGCGCCGGTGGCGGTGACCTTCACCGTCATGCCCGGCTCGAGCTTGGCGGCGACGCCCGTGATGTCGAACGTCTCCTCACCGGTGAGGCCGAGCGACTCGCGCGTCTGGCCTTGCGGATACTGCAGCGGCAGAATCCCCATTCCGATCAGATTCGAACGGTGGATGCGCTCGAACGACTCGGCGATGGCGGCCTTGATGCCGAGCAGATACGGGCCCTTCGCCGCCCAGTCGCGCGAGCTGCCCGAGCCGTACTCCTTGCCGGCCAGCACGATCAGCGGCGTGCCGTCGGCGCGGTACTTCTCCGAGGCGTCGAAGATCGACATCTGCTCGCCCGTCGGCAGGTAGCGGGTGACGCCGCCCTCGACGCCCGGCACCAACATGTTGCGCAGCCGAATGTTGGCGAAGGTGCCGCGCACCATCACCTCGTGGTTGCCGCGGCGCGCGCCGTACGAGTTGAAGTCGGCCGGGTCGATGCCCTTGGACTGCAGGTACTTCGCGGCCGGCGAGCTGCGGGCGATGTTGCCGGCCGGCGAGATGTGGTCGGTGGTGACGGAGTCGCCGAGCATCGCCAGCACGCGCGCACCGTTGATGTCCCGCACTGCCGGGGGCGTCTTGGGCATGCCGTCGAAGTACGGCGGACGCTTGACGTACTCGGACTTCTCGTCCCACGCGTAGCGCTCGCCGGCCGGCACCTTCATCCCGGCCCAGCGCGCGTCGCCGGCGAACACGTCGGCGTAGCGCGTGCGGAACATCGCGTCGGTCAGCGAGGTCGAGAGCACGGCCTCGATCTCGGCGCTGGTCGGCCACAGGTCCTTGAGGTAGACGTCCTCGCCGCTCGCGGTGCGGCCGACCGGCTCGGTGGTGAGGTCGACGTCCATCCGGCCGGCGAGCGCGTACGCGACGACCAGCGGCGGCGAGGCGAGATAGTTCGCGCGCACCTGCGGATGGATGCGGCCCTCGAAGTTGCGGTTGCCGCTGAGCACCGCGGCGACGATCATGTCGTGCTCCGCGATCGCGCCGGCGACCTTGTCCGAGAGCGGACCGCTGTTGCCGATGCAGGTCGTGCAGCCGTAGCCGACCAGGTTGAAGCCGAGCTGATCGAGATACGTCGACAGGCCCGACTTGGCGAGATAGTCGGTGACGACTTTCGAGCCCGGCGCGAGCGAGGTCTTCACCCACGGCGCGGGCTTGATGCCCTTCTCGACGGCCTTCTTCGCGACCAGTCCGGCGCCGATCAGCAGCGCCGGGTTGGAGGTGTTGGTGCACGAGGTGATCGCGGCGATCACGACCGCGCCGTCGGAGAGCCGCGTGCGCGGGTGCACGGCGACGGCGGTGCCGCCGCCCTCTTCTTCCCACATCTCGACCGACGCGCTGCCGTTGCCGCGCGCGTTCTGCCACTCTTCTAGCGCCTTGGCGAACTCGGCCTTGACGCTGTGCAGCGGCACGCGGTCCTGCGGACGGCGCGGACCGGCCAGATTCGGTTCGACCTCGGCCAAGTCGAGCGCGAGCGTGTCGGTGAAGCGCGGCTCGGGCGAGTCGTCGGTGCGGAACATGCCCTGCGCCTTGGCGTACGCTTCGACCAGCGCGATCTGCTCGGGCGAACGGCCGGTCAGGCGCAGGTAGTCGAGCGTGAGCGCGTCGATCGGGAAGATCGCGACCGTCGAACCGTACTCCGGCGACATGTTGCCGATGACGGTGCGGTCGGAGACCTGCAGCGAGGAGAGTCCGGCGCCGTAGAACTCGACGAACTTGCCGACGACGCCCTTCTTGCGCAGCATCTGCGTCACTTGCAGCGCGAGGTCGGTCGCGGTGACGCCCTCGCGCAGCTTGCCGGTGACCTTGAAGCCGATGACGTCGGGAATCAGCATCGTGACCGGCTGGCCGAGCATCGCTGCTTCGGCTTCGATGCCGCCCACGCCCCACGCCAGCACGCCCAGCCCGTTGGCCATCGTGGTGTGCGAGTCGGTGCCGACCACGGTGTCCGGGTACGCGAGGGGCGTGCCGTCCGGGTGCGCGGTGCCGCCGCCGCCCGCGCCGAACACGACGCGCGCGAGATACTCGATGTTGACCTGGTGCACGATGCCCGTGTCGGGCGGCACCGCGCGGAACCCGTCGAGCGAGGCCTGGCCCCACTTGAGGAATGCGTACCGCTCGCCGTTGCGGTCGAACTCGAGCTGCGCGTTGCGCTCGAAGGCGTCGGCGTTCGCCCACGCGTCGACCTGGACGGAGTGGTCGATGACCAGCTCGACCGGCTGCAGCGGGTTGATCTTCTTCGGATCGCCGCCCATCGTCGCGATCGCGTCGCGCATCGCCGCCAGGTCGACCACGCACGGCACCCCGGTGAAGTCTTGCAGCAGCACGCGCGCGGGTCGGTAGGCGATCTCTTTGCTGGACGCGGCGCCGGGCTTCCAGCCGGCCAGGGCTTCGACGTCGGCCGCGGTCACCGAGCGCCCGTCCTCGAACCGGAGCAGGTTCTCCAGCAGGATCTTGAGCGAGTACGGCAGCGTCGCGAGGTCGTGCCCGCGCTCGGCCAGGGCGGCCAAGCGGTAGTAGGTGTACTCCTTGCTCCCAACCCGGAGCGTGTCGCGGGCGGAGAAGCTGTTCGGCTGCTGCTGCGTGTTCACGGTGCCGGGTTTCGGCGCCGCGACGGGTTGGTGCTCCCGGAAATCGTTCCGCCTCCGTTGACAATCGTTTCCTAAACCGAAACAATTTGCGCGTGCGCGACGACCTCCGTCCAGCCCTGTTCGGCTCGGCCCTGCGGGACCGGATGCTCACTCGCCTCGCCCTCTCGCAGAACGGGCTGCACGTCCGCGAGCTGGCTCGCCAGATCGACGCCAGCGCGACCGCCGTGCACCGCGCGGTCATCGCCTTCGAGCACAGCGGCGTCGTCGTCTCGCGGCTGGTCGGCAACTCGCGGGTCGTGCTGTTGAACCGGCGCTGGTACGGCGCGGTCGAGCTGCGCGCGCTGCTCGAGCGGCTGGCCGCGGCCTACCCCGAGATCCGCGAGCGCGCGGCGCACTACCGCGAGCGGCCGCGCCGCATCGGCAAGCCGCTCTGATGCTGACCGGCGGCGCGAGCCTGATCGACGTCGAATTCGCCGCGTGCACGGCGCTGGCGCAAGCCGGCGAGACCGCGGTGCTGTGCGGCGGCAGCGCGGCCGCGTTCTACGTCCCCGAGCAGTACCAGTCGCTCGACGTCGACTTCATCCTGCACGTCGGCAAGGCGCGCCACACGCTCGATCGCGCGCTGGGAACGCTCGGCTACGCGCGCGTTGCCGAAGGCTTCTACGAACATCCGGCGTTGCCGTACGCGCTCGAGTTTCCGATCGGGCCGCTGGCGATCGGACGCGAGGAAGTCACCGGGTGGCGCACCGAGCGGCGCGCGCACGAGCTGCTGCACGTCCTCACGCCGACCGACGTCGTACGCGATCGGTTCCTCCACTATTGGGCGTGGAAGGACGAGACGGCGTTCAACGCCGCGGTCGCGGTCGCGAAGGCGAAGCCGCGTGAGGTCGACCTCGACGCGGTTCGCGCCTGGTGCGCCCGCGAGATGGAAGCGGACCGGAGCTACGACCCCGAGGACGTCGACCGGCTCTTTCGCGCGCTGGGCCAGTAGCCGGCAGCACGCCGGACGCGGGCGGCGAATGCGCCGCTCGTGCCCCACAACGGACTCACGCGCGGGGAGCTGATGGCCGGACTCGCCGCCGTCCCCGCCGGATTCGCCCCCGCCCCCGGCCTCTCCGCGCTGCTGGCGCAACTGGCGCCGGAGAACGGGCGCATCGCGCCCGAGCGGGTGCGCGCGAGCGGCATCCCGGTGCGCGAGCTGATGCTGCGGCTCCACCCGTGGGCGCGCGGTTTCGCGCACCCGCCGATCTCGCATTTCTTCGTCGGCGCGATCGTCGAAGGCGCCTCGGGCGCGCTCTACGCCGGGATGAACCTCGAGTTCCCCGGGCAGACGCTCGCGTTCACCGTCCACGGCGAGGGCGCGGCGACGACCAACGCGTGGCTGCACGACGAGACCGGCATCGTCTCGCTGGCGGTCGGCGGCGTTCCGTGCGGATACTGCCGCCAATTTCTCGCCGAGTTCGTCGCACCCGAGAAGCTGACGATCTGGCTCCCGCAGGGCGGATCGATCACCCTCGCCGAGGCGCTGCCGCACGCGTTTCTTCCCACCGTGCTCGGGGTGCGCGTCGATCCGTTTCACAGCCGGCGAACGCTGCGGCTGGCGGCGCCGAACGACGACCCGCTGCTGCGGGCCGCACTCGGCGCCGCCGCCCGCTCGCACGCGCCCTACAGCGGCAGCTACGCCGGGGTGGCGCTGCGGTTGACCGACGGCGTCGTCGTCACCGGACGCCACGCCGAGAACGTCGCCTACAACCCCGGGATGCCGCCGCTGCAGGCGGCCCTGGTCGCACTGCGCCTTCGCGGCCGGACGGAGCGCGAGATCGTCGGCGCCGCGCTCGTCGAGACGGCGGGTCACGCCAGCCAACGCGATGCGACCCGCGCCGTGCTGGCGACCCTGACCGGTGTCCCGCTCGCCTACGCGCGCGCGCTCGCGGCCTGACCCGCGGCCCCGCCGTGCCGGCGGCCTTCCCCTTAGGGCAACCGCCCGCTTTCGCCGATAACAGAAACTGGTATGCTGAGCAGCTTCTGGCGCGGCGTGCGCCGCTTTTTCGGTTTCGACCAAGTCCCGGTGGCCAAGGCGAAGGCCAAGGGGACCGCCGTGCCGTCCGACGCCGAGCTCGAGGCTGCCGCGGCCAGTTTGGCTCCCGAGTGGTGGATCCCCAAGGACCGCAAGGCCAAGGAGGCCGTCCAGCTCGAGGCACGGCGCAAAGCCTTGATCGAGAAGCTCGAGGAGGGGAAAGCGCGTCAAGCCGCGGCCGGCGTGAACGTGGATACGCCGGCCACCACGACGCGCAGCATCAACGTCGCGGCGATGACCGAGGTCCACGCCGCCGCGGAGCCCGCCGACGCCGAGCCCGTCGCCGCTCGCGACGATGAGATGATGGACGTCGACCTCGATCAGTTCACCAGCATCGACGAGGTCGCGGCGATGCTCGAGGAGCGCCGCCGCGCGCGCACCGAGGAAGAGCGCCGCATCGAATCGGTCGAGATCCCGCAAGCGCTGATGATGACCGACGAGGAGTACGCGCTCGCGCGGGACTGGATGCTCGACCACCGCACGATGCACCCGTTGCCCCGCACCGAGATCTACGGGCAGTATTGGGTGCACTTCGCGCGCACCTCGATCGGCGACACGGCCAGCATCGGCTGCGTCACCTGCGGGCGCAGCAAGATCCTCACCGACCACTCGCAGCTCGGCGAGCCGGCCGCGCAGGAAGGCTCGGCCGGCTAACTCGGCGCGCCGCGCACCGACCGCATGACCAGCTCGTGCGGATCGCTGGCGGCACCGTCCGCGCACAGCGCGTCGAGCCGTTCCGGCAGCTCGGCGCGCAGCTCGACCTCGAGCCGTTCGAGCATCAGCGCCTCGGTGTGATCGAGCGTATAGTCGCCCTCGCGGTAGAGCCGGCGCGCGCAGCCGTACAGCCGCGCCGACGCCTCGTGATCGCCTTGCTGCGCGGCCAGCGCGGCGAAGATCGCGACGAACACCGCCGACTCCATCGGGAGCGCGCACTCGCGCGCGATCTCGTAACCTTCGAACGCGTGGGCGCGCGCCTGCGCGATCTCCGTTCCGGCCGCCAGGTCGTACATCGCCGCGTTGGCCAGCAGCAGCGCGGCGAAGCGCCGCTCGCCGAGGCGACGCATCGCCTCGAGCGCTTCGGCCGCCAGCGCCCGCGCCCGCGGCAGATCGTCCATCATGACCGCCCCTTCGGCCAGGTTCGCGAGCATGAACGCGACGCCGCGCTCGTCGCCGATCGCGCGGTAGCGTTCGATGGCGTCGGTATAGAGCGCGACCGCGCCGGCGTAGTCGCCGCCGCGCTGCAGCGTGTCGCCGCGGTAGTGGACGATGCTGGCCAGCGTGTAGGCGTCGCCGACCGGACCGGCCAACGCGTCGGCGCGTTCGAGCACGGCCGCGTTCTCGACGCGCCGCTCGGCGAAGTACTGCGCGCTCTGCGCGAAGGCCACGTAGGCGCGCGCCTGCGAGCCCGGATCGGGCAGATCGGCGACCGCCTCGACCGCGCGCTCCGCGGCCTCGAGCTTGACCGGACCGTCCGGGAAGAGCCACGCCGCCGCCAGCCAGCAGCGCGCGCGCAGTGCCGGCGGCGCGTCGTGCGGCAACAGCTCGAGCGCGCGCTCGATCCAGCGCGCGCCTTCCGGCGTGCGCGAGGCGTCCCACCAGATGACGTCCATGTCGGCGGCCAGCTCGATCCCGCGCAGCCGTGCGGCTTGCGTCTCGAACGCCCAGCTCAGCGCCGCGCGAACGCTGTCGAGCTCGGCCTGATACGCCGGCCGCCACGTCGCCCGCGCTTCGACCTGGAACGCGCGCTGGCCGGCGCGCGCGATGGCGCGCGCGCGCTCGAGCAGCCGTTCGCGCACGGCGCTCTCCGCGCCGAACTCCGCCAGTCGCTCGAGCGCGTAGGCACCGATCGTCTCGAGCAGCCGGAAACCGTCGTTCTCGGCGCGCACCAGCGACTTCGCGACCAAGGCGTCGAGGGGCGCCGTCCCGTCGCACACCGCGTTGGCGGTGGCGCGGGTGAAGTGACCGGGCAGCACGCCGAGCGCCAGGAACGCCGGCCGTTCGTCGTCGGTCAGACGATCGAAGCTCCAATCGAGCGCGGCGCGCAGCGTCTGCGCGCGCGGCGGAGCGGTCCGCCAGCCACCGCGCAGCAACCCGAAGCGGTCGTCGATGCCGGCCGCGATCTCCTCGAGCCGCAGCGTGTGGGCTTGCGCGGCCGCCAGCTCGATGGCCAGCGGCAAGTTGTCCAGGCGGCCGCAGATGCGCGCGATCGTCTCGGCGTCGCGCTCGGCCGGCGTCTCGAGCGGTCCGGCGGCCCGCGCGCGATCGGCGAACAGCGTGGCGGCGTCCGACGCCTCGAGCGGATCGAGCCGGAAGACGTGCTCGCCCTCGATGCGCAGCGGTTCGCGGCTCGTCGCCAGCACGCGCAGCCGCGCGACCGCGATCGCGAATCCCGCCAACAAGCCGGCGGTCGCATCGAGCGCCGACTCGCAGTTGTCGACGATCAGTAGCGTGTCGCGCCTCCGCAGCGCGGCGGCCACCGCGTCGAACAGATCCAGGCCGTGCTCTTCGCGCACGCCGACGGCGTTGGCGATCGCCGCGAGGACGTGGGTCGCGTTGGTCGCCGTCGAGAGGTCGACGAACGCCGCGCCGCCGGCGAAGTGGCCGGCGCCGGCGCGTGCGACCTCCTGCGCCAAGCGCGTCTTGCCGACGCCGCCCGGTCCGGTCACGGTGACGATCGGCTCGGCGTCGAGGAGCGCGGTCACCGCGTTGCGTTCTTCGAGCCGGCCGATGAAGCTGGTCAGCCGCGCCGGGACCTCGGCGCGGTCGCGCGCCGGCGCCGAGCCGACCGCGAGCTCGTAGGCCTGCTGGGTCTCGGGCATCGGCGCGACGCCCAGCTCGTCCTCGAGCCGGCGCACGAAGCTGCGGTAGGCGCCGGCGGCGCCCGCGCGGTCGCCCTGCGCCACCCGCGCGCGCACGACCGCGCGGATCGCGCCTTCGTTCCACGGATCGATCGCCAACAGGCGATTCGCGAGCGTCAGCAGCGCGTCGAAGTTCCGCTGCGAGTCCGCGTCGGCGAGCCGTTCGTCGACCGCGCGCACGATCCGGTCGCGCAAACCGTCGCGATACGGGATCAACCACTCGGCGTCGACGCGCGGCAAGAGATGGTCGCGGTAGAGCGCGATCGCGTCGGCCTGCGTCGCCGGCGAGACCAACGCGGCGTCGATCGCGGCGACATCGATCCAGGTCGGCGTGGCGGGGTTCCAGCCGATGCTGCGCTTGTCGCCGACGAACCACGGCACGCCGGCCGGCAACAGGCGCGTCGTCAGATAGTAGAGGTGGCGCCGCAGGTCGGCGCGCGCTTCGTCGGCCGGCGAGTCGGGCCAGACCGCGAACGCCACCCGCTCGCGCGCGACCGGCGTGGCGCGGTTGAGCAAGACGAACGCCAACACCTCGAGCGCGCGCGGCGGCGCGCCGAAGCGCAGCGGCTGCCCGCCGTAGCGGAACTCCGGCTCACCGAGAAGATGGATTTCGAGTGAGTTCGGAACCCCGGATGACATGCGCGGCCTCTGGGAACCTCAGGTCGTCGCGGACTCGATCGCTTCGAAGGCCGTGCGCGGATCGCTCTCGCGATAGCCGCGCACGCGGAGCACCGCCTCGCCGGCGAGCAGCGACCACAGCGGCGCGACGACCAGCTCGCGCCGCCAGGGCGTGAGGTCGACCGCGTCGCCGAGCGCGGCGGGCGTCTGCGGCGCCTCGCGCGCGATGCGCTCGAGCGCCGCGCGCGGCAACAGCAGCGTCGTCGGCAGCTCGGCCTCGGCGGCCAGCGCGCTGACCAGCACCGCCATCGTCGCGACCAGCGCCTCACGCTGCGGACCGAGCGGTTTGGGCGCGCGCGGCGGCAGCTGATCTTCGGGAATCGCTTCGCCCTTCGCGACGGCCTCGACGATCCGCTCGCCCAGGTTGCGCCGCATCCCGGCGTCGACCCGCCGCAGCTGCGCGAGCTCGTCGACGCCACGCGGGCGCAGCTGGACCAGCCCGATCATCACGTCGTCGGGCAGCACGTACTTGAGCGGGATGTTGCGCTCGCGCGCGTAGCGATCGCGCAGCAGCGCCAGCTCGTTGAGGATGCCCAGCTCGCGCCGGTTCAGGCGCGCGTTGCCGGAGACGCGCAGATACAGCCGCCGCGGATCGGCGCGATAGGTCGCCAGGCGAACCAGCGCCGGCATCTCCTCGTCGGCCCACGCTTCGCGGCCGCGCTGGCGCAAGCGCTCGCGCAGGCCGTCCTCGAGATCGAACAGATAACGCACGTCGTCCACCAGGTACTCGACCTGCTTGGGCGTGAACGGACGCGTGCTCCAGTCGCTGACGGTCTGCGACTTGCGCAGCGTGACCCCGCACAGCTCGCGCACCAGGTCGAGCAGCGAGATCGATAGGCCGTAGCCGGCGAACGCGGCGGCGACCTGCGTATCGTACGCGGCGCGCGGCAGCACCTCGTACGCGTCGGCCAGGATGCGCAGGTCCGACGAGAGCGCGTGGCCCACCACGCGCGCTCGGCTGAGCGCCTCGATCAGCGGCCGCAGGTCGCGCAGCGCCAGCGGATCGACGATCGCGACGCCGTCGTCGAAGAGCAGCTGCACGACCATCAGGTGCGGCGTGTACGTCTTCTCGGTGTGGAACTCGGTGTCCAGACCCACGCGCGGCGCCTGCACGACGCGCGCGCAGGTCCGCGCCAACGCGTCGGGCGTGTCGACCACCTCGACGTTCACGGCACCGGGCTCGGAAGGATCGTCACCGGCGGCCGGTGGCGGTGCGGGAAGTGGATGTGATGCCTCTCGATCTGATTGCGCACGGGTGTGACGACGTGCTGCTGGATCGTGTCCGAGAGCCAATTCCCGCCGACTGCGAGGACCGTACAAACGGGAACGGCGATCGCACACATGGTGTAGACCTGCCGGAAGATCGGCACGCGCAGCGCGGCGGCGGTTTGCGTCGCCAGCGTGCCGCCCAGACCGGGGATGATGCGCACACAGATCAAGAACATCGGCGAGCCGATCTGGAAGTGGCGCGCCCACGGCGGCAGCGTCTCGACGCGGCGCCGCACGTCGAAGGCCGCCGACGTGCGCAGGGCGACCCAGTAGCCGATCATCGCCGCCAGCACGAGCCCGATCGCATTGACGACCGAACCCCAGACCGGCCCGAACAGCACGCCGTTCATGATCGCCAGCGCATCGGTCACCGAGAACGGCGCCGACGCGACGATCGCGAACACCAGGATCGCGATCGGCATCGCCCACGGTCCGAACGTGTACAGGATGTGCTCGACGAGCGGGCGGTGCGAAACGACGAGGGCGGCGAGCGCGAACGATGCGACCAGAATCACCACCGCTTCCAAGCGACGCAACACTCGGGCTGAACGGGAGGTCACCGCGTGCTCTCTTTGCGGGAACCGGCCGTTCGCCTTTGCGCTCTCCACCGCCGTCCACCGCAGTTGCAAGCGCCTCGCAGCTGGACATTTCGGGGGTTGACCGCAGCGATGGCGAGGTGTACGATGCTCGAACCTCGAGGCACTGTTCGCATCACGGACACGGGAGGGCGGCTTGACGTCGCAAGATCCACCCGGGAACGAGGCACCGTCCGGCTGATTGCGCGCCGGCGCGGTGCCGAGACAACGCGACACCGAAACTCTTTGCGCAGACATTCGTCCGAAAGGCAGGAGGGCGGCATCATCTCGATGACCGGAGATCCACCGAAGAAGACGCGGTCGCAGCGAGCATAGTTTCCCTGCGACACTCGAAACAGGAAAGGGTCACGCCGAGCGGCGTGGCCCTTTCTATTCGAGCGCGGCGATCTCACGGCGATCGGACGGCGCTTCGCTGGCGGGGGTGCGCAAGAACGCATCGAGGATCTCGATGCCGACCGCGGGGCTGGTCGCGCGCAAGCTCAACGCCAGCACGTTGGCGTCGTTCCAGCGGCGCGCTCCCTCGGCCGTGACCGCGTCGCCGCACAGCGCGGCGCGCGCCCCGGGCACTTTGTTGGCGGCGATCGAGATGCCGGTCCCCGTCCAGCAGCAGACGATCCCCACCTCGGCGTCGCCGGCCGCGACGGTCGCGGCCACCGCGCGGCCGATGTGCGCCCACCGCGTCGAGCCGTCGAGCAAGGCACCAAAGCGAACGACGTCCGCACCACGCCGTTCCAGGTCGGCGAGGAGAGCGTCCGTCAACGGGCCCGCGTCGTCGGCTCCGATCGCGCAGCGCATCGCCGCTACTCCGGGATCGCCGCGCCGACGGCCTGCCGCGAGTGTCACGGGACGGCGAGGGCGAACGGGACACGGGTGGCCAGCACGAACGACGAGATTCGCGACGCGGCGACGGTGATCGTGGCCCGCGAGGGGCTCGACGGACCGTCGGTGTTCATGGTCCGGCGGCACGGCAAAGCGACGTTCTTGCCCGACCGCTACGTCTTTCCGGGCGGCGCCGTCGATCCGGGCGACCGCGCCTTGGCGGCGAGCGGCCTCGACGGCTCCGCCGGCCAGGTCGATCCCGCCTACGTCGTGACCGCCGCGCGCGAGACGTTCGAGGAAGTCGGGCTGTTGTTCGCCGACCGGCCCGTCGCGGCGGAACCGCTGGTCGCCGCGCGCCGCGCGCTGCTGGCCGGCGAGCTCGACTTCGCCGCGGTCCTGACCCGGCTGGGCGTGAAGCTCGACGCCGCGCTGCTGCGCTACTTCTCGCGCTGGATCACGCCGAAGGACGAGTTGGCTCCGCGCCGGTTCGACGCGCGCTTCTTCGTCGCGCGAATGCCGGAGGGGCAAACCGCCGAAGCGGACGCGGCCGAAGTCTACGACGGCGCCTGGTACCGCCCGCAGGACGCGCTCGACGCACACGCGCGCGGCGAGATCGACTTGATCTTTCCGACCATCAAGCACCTCGAGCGCATCGCGCCGTATCGATCGGTCGACGAGCTGCTGGCCTTCGCCGAGGTGAAGACGGTCACCGCGATCATGCCGGCCGTCGGCGCCGACCGCGAGTTCACGATCCCGCGCGAGCTGGAGAACGCATGGTGAAGCTGAGCCCGCGCGTGACGCGCCTGCGCTGCAATAATCCCTCGCCGATGACGCTCGACGGCACCAACGGCTACGCCGTGCAGGTCGGACCGCGCACGCTGATCGCGATCGATCCCGGGCCGGTCGACGACGCGCAGCGTGACGCGTTTCTCGCGCTCGCGCGCGAGCGCGACGCCGCCTACGCCGCCATCCTGGTCACCCACGGCCACCCCGACCACTTCCCCGGTGCCGCGCCGCTGGCGGCCGCGACCGGCGCACCGGTTTGGGCGCATGCCGCCGCGCGCTTCCCGCACGACCGCGCGATCGCCGACGGCGAGACGCTGACCGTCGCGGACGCGCGCTTGCAGGCCGTCGACGCGCCCGGACACGCGCGCGACCACCTCGTCTTCTACCTCGAGGACGAGCGCGCGCTGTTCACCGGCGACGTCGTGATCGGCACCGGGACGGTCGTGGTCGCGCCGCCCGGCGGCGACATGCGCGCCTACCAGCAGACGCTGCGCATGCTGCGCGACCGCTACGGCGACGCCGCCGCGCTGTACGGCGGCCACGGACCCGAGGTGCGCGACGTGCGCGCCAAGCTCGAGGAGTACATCGCGCACCGGGCGCTGCGCGAAGAGCAGATCCGCGGCGCGTTGCGCGAGGGGCCCGCGACGATCCCGGCGCTGGTCGCGCGCATCTACGCCGACGTCGATCGCCGGTTGTGGCCGGCCGCCGGCCGCCAAGTGTTGGCGTACCTGATCGCGCTCGAGCGCGAAGGCGCGGTCGTCGCGCAGCCGGTGACGCGGCCGCCGACGCCCGAGGAGCATGCGCTGCTCGATCCCGATCTCTCCAAGCTGGACACGAACCTGGGCGCCGACGTGATCCGCGCCGAGTTGGGCTACGGCACCCCGCAGAAACTCGAGACCTACGCTTTGGCGAGCTGACCGGCGAGCTTCCCAGGTGTCGTACAGCCATCGCCTTTGGAATGGAGGCGTGATGCGTACTTCCCGCCTTGCGGTCGCGCTGACGCTCGGGCTTCTCGCGAGCTCGGCCGCCGCTTCCGCCCAAACCCTGCCCCCGCCGACGACCCGGGCGGCGGTTCGTGTCCCCGACGCGCGCCTGCCGCTGACGATGGCATACCGCGCGATCGGCCTCGCCGAGGCCTTCGGCGCATCGGGACACTACCTCGACGCCGCCCGCGAGCACTATCGCGGCGCGCTGGCTCGCTACGGCCACGGTGACCAGCCCGGCGCCGGCGCCGAGGCCCGCCTGGCCGGCGACCTCGCGCGCGTCGCGCTGGCCGAACGCCCCCTCCCCACCCCGCACGACCTGCCCGCCCCGCCGGCGCCCGCGGCCGACATGAGCGCGCCCAAAACCATGACCGGCGTGGCCGCGATGGGTCCGGGCGGCGGCTGCGGGCCCTGCGCGATGCGGCGCGGCATGCGTGGTCGCGGTCGCGGCGCCGTCGGCATCGCCGAAGTCGGCCGTCTGCTGAAGATCGAGAACACGCCGGAAGCCCATGCGCTGGCCGACGCGGCGTTTGCCGCCGACCAAGCCGCGGTCAAGGCCGCGTACGGCGGGGATCTGCCCACGGCCCGCCGCCAGAAGCGGATCGCCGACGCGCTCGGCTCCGCCGTCCGCGACCTCGCCATGCTCGATCACCCCGAGCTGCGCCAGCGGCCGCACTTCCCCGGCATGCGCCGCCCGATGGGCCCGGGCGCGGGACCGGGCGGAGCGCATGCCGCCTTCGCGCCGGACCTCGACGACGAAGACGGCGGCGACGATTCGGCGGGCTAGCTGATCGCCAGCACCACCTTGCCGAACTGATCGCCCGAATCGACCTTCCGCGCTGCGGCGACCACGTCGTCCAGCGCGAAGGTCGAGTCGACGACGGGCTTGAGCGAACCGTCGAAGCACGCCAGCATCGCCGCGAAGTCGGCCGGCGAGCCCATCGACGAGCCCATGATGTCGAGCTGCTTCCAGAAGATCGAGAACGGGCGCACTTTCGCATCGCCGGTCGTCCCGCCGTACACGACGGCCCGCGCGCCGTAGCGCGCGACGTTGAGCGCCTTCGCGAACGTGTCGCCGCCGACGGAGTCGACGATCAGCGAGGGACCGCCGTCGATGGCGGCCACGTCCTTGTCCCAGCGCTCCGAGGTCTTGTAGTTGATGCAGACGTCGGCGCCCAGCCGCGCGGCGCGGTCGAGCTTCGCGTCGCTCGACGAGGTCACGATCGTCTTCGCGCCGATCCGCTTGGCGAACAGCAGCACGAAGCTCTGCACGCCGCTCCCGATGCCCGGGATCAGCACGACGTCGTCCTTGGTGCAGCCGCCGCGCGAGACGAGCGCGCGATAGGCGGTCACGCCGCCCAGCGGTACCGCGGCGGCTTCGTCGTCCGTCAACGACGGTGGCGCGGGATGCACGTTGGCCGCGGGCACGGCGATGTACTCGGCCATCGTGCCGGGCTCGGGCATCCCGAGCACGTGCCCGTCGCGGCGCCAGACGCGCTCGCTGGGGCCCCAATTGAGGGTCGGATCGATGACGACGCGCGTGCCGGGCGGCGGACCGCTCGCGTCGCTGCCGTACGAGACGACGGTGCCCACGCCGTCGGAGCCGACGATGCACGGCAGTTGGATATTTGGATAGAGGCCTTGGCTGATGAAGACGTCGCGCCGGTTGAAGGCCGCGCGGCGGATCTCCACCAGCGCCTGGCCCGGGCCGGGCTTCGGATCGGCGACCTGGTCGACGCGGAACTGCTCGGGACCCGCCTCGCGGGAGATCTCGTGGATTCGGACGGCTCGCATGGTGTGGCCGTACGGGGTCGCAACGGGGAGCGCCTACCTAGGACCGTGAATGAACGTCGACCGCGAAACGTCGCGGACGGAGGTCACGTGGCTTTCCCCTCGGTGCGGCTCGGGCCGCCAATCGCCAAACACCTTTCCGCCCTCGAAGTATCGATCGAGGCGAACCGGTGTTTGCGCTGCCATGACGCGCCCTGCATCCGCGCCTGCCCCACCGGGATCGACATTCCGCGCTTCATCGGCCGGATCGCGACCGGCGATCTGCTGGGCAGCGCGCGCACGATCATGGAAGCGAACCCGGTCGGCGCCAGCTGCGCGCGCGTTTGCCCGACCAGTCAGCTCTGCGAGGGAGCCTGCGTCTACAACGCCGACGAGACGCCGATTCGCATCGGCGACTTGCAGCGCTACGCGACCGACTGGGCCATCGGCGAAAACGTCGCGCTGTTCCAACCCGGCGCCGCGACCGGCAAGCGGGTCGCGATCGTCGGCGCCGGACCGGCCGGCTTGTCGGCGGCACGCGACCTGGCTCGCTTCGGCCACGCGGTGACCATCTTCGAACGCGACGAGGCGCCGGGCGGGCTGGACACCTACGGCATCGTGCCGTTCCGGCTGCCGGCCGAGATCCCGCTGTGGGAGGCCGAGCAGGTGCGCGCGCTGGGGGTCGAGATTCGCACCGGCGTCGCGGTCGGCGAAGGGATCGCCGCCGACGCGCTGCTGCGCGACTTCGATGCGGTCGTGCTGGCCTGCGGGATGGGGCTCGTGCCGAGCTTGGGGATCGAAGGCGAGGACAGCGAGGGCGTGTGGGACGCGCTCGAGTTCATCCGTTTGGCGAAGCTCGGCGAGACCGTCTCGCCGTTCGGCGACCGGATCGCGATCATCGGCGGCGGCAACACCGCGATCGACGCGGCGACGTGCTCGACGCGCCTGGGCGCTTCGTCGGTGACGATGTACTACCGGCGCGGCCCCGCCCGCATGACGGCGTACGACTTCGAGATCGAGTTCGCCAAGCTCGAAGGCGTCGAGTTCCGCACCCGCACGCTGCCCACGCGCATCGTGACCGAGAACGGCCGCGTGAGCGGGCTGGAGCTGATCGACACCGCGCCCGACGACTCGGCGCGGCCGCTGCCCGGCACCGAGCGCGTCGTGCCGGTCGACACGGTCGTGCTGGCGATCGGGCAGACGCGGCTGACCGCGCTGCTCGACGCGCTGGGCGTCGTGCACGAGCACGGCGTGGCCGCCGTCGACGCCGGCTTGCGTACCAGCAACCCGAAGGTGTGGGCGGCGGGCGACGTGATGTTCCGCCCGGGCGGAACCGACGCGATGGTCGTCGAGGCCGCCCAGCGCGGCAAAGACGCCGCGCGCACCGTGGACCTGACCTTGCGCGAGGGCCTTTCCTGATGGCAGACCTCTCCTCGAATCTGGCCGGCATTCGCAGCCCCAACCCGTTCTGGCTCGCGTCGGCGCCGCCGACGAACTCCGGCTATCAAGTGCTGCGCGCGTTCGCGGCCGGCTGGGGCGGCGCCGTCTGGAAGACGCTCGCGCTCGAGCCGATCGTCAACGTCACCTCGCGCTTCGGCGGCTACGACATCGGCACGTACAAGATGGCGGCGATGAACAACATCGAGCTCATCACGGACCGTCCGCTCGACGTCAACCTGCGCGAGATCGCCGAGTGCAAGGCGGCCTACCCCGATCGCGCGATCGTCGTCTCGCTGATGACCGACTGCACGCGCGAGAGCTGGCACGAGCTGATCCGGCGCTGCGAAGAGGTGCCGGTCGACGGGTTCGAGCTCAACTTCGGCTGCCCGCACGGGATGTCGGAGCGCGGCCAGGGCGCGGCGGTGGGGCAAGATCCCGAGCTGATCGAGATGGTGACCCGCTGGGCCAAAGAGGCCGCGCACGTCCCGGTCATCGTCAAGCTGACGCCGAACATCACCGACGTGCGCTACGCCGCGCGCGCCGCGGTGCGCGGCGGCGCCGACGCGGTCAGCATGATCAACACGATCAACAGCATCATCGGGGTCGACCTCGACAACTGGCTGCCGATCCCGCACGTCGACGGGCTGTCCTCGCACGGCGGCTACTGCGGGCCGGCGGTCAAACCGATCGCGCTCAACATGGTCGCTTCGTGCGCGGACGATCCGCAGGTCCGCATCCCGATCTCGGGGATCGGCGGCGTCTCGACCTGGCGCGACGCGGTCGAGTTCTTGCTGCTGGGCGCGAGCAACGTCCAGGTCTGCACCGCCGCCATGCACCACGGCTTCGGCATCGTCGCCGACATGATCGACGGGCTGTCCAACTACCTGGACGCCAAGGGGCTGGGCTCCGTGCAGGAGCTGATCGGCAAGACCGCGCCGCGGATCGTCGCCTGGAACGACCTCAACCTCGACTACCAGGTCGTGGCGCGGATCGATCCCGAGACCTGCATCCGCTGCAACAAGTGCTACATCGCCTGCGAGGACGCGGCGCACCAATGCATCGATCGCCCCGAGGACCCGCGCCTGGCGCCGGTCGTCGACGAAGAGCACTGCGTCGGCTGCAACCTGTGCAGCATGGTTTGCCCCGTCGTCGACTGCATCGAGATGGTGCGCGTCGACGCGGGTACCACCACCCACACCTGGAGAGAACGGCTATCGGTACCATCGTAAGAGGCGGAACGGTCGTCACCGCGACCGACAAGTTTCCCGCCGACGTCCTCATCGAGAACGGGGTCATCACGGCCATCGCGCGCCAGCTCACGGCGAGCGGCCACGAGACGGTCGACGCCACGGGATGTTACGTCTTCCCGGGCTTCATCGATCCCCACACCCACCTGGACATGCCGTTCGGCGGGACCACCACCGCCGACGATTTCGCGACGGGAACCGTCGGCGCGGCGATGGGCGGGACGACGACGATCGTCGACTTCGCGCTGCACACCAAAGGCGACTCGCTGGCCAACGCCGTCAAGACCTGGCACGGCAAGGCCGACGGCAAGGCGGCCATCGACTACGCCTTCCACCTCACGATCGCCGACGGCCGCCCCGAGACGATCGACGAGATCCCCAAGATGATCGAGCGCGAGGGCGTCAACTCGTTCAAGGTCTTCATGGCCTACAAGCACGTCCTCCAGGTCGACGACGAGACGATCTACAAGGTGCTGCGCGCGGCCGCCAAGTTCGGCGGGCTGGTGCAGGTGCACGCCGAGAACGGCGACGTCATCGAGGTCACCGTCAAGGAAGCGCTGGCGAAAGGCGAGACCGCGCCCAAGTACCACGCGCTGACCCGTCCCGTCGAGCTCGAAGGCGAGGCCACCTCGCGCGCGATCCGCTTGGCCGAGGTGGCCGGCGCGCCGCTGTACGTCGTGCACGTGTCGAGCGCGATGGCCGCCGACGCGATCAGCGACGGCCGCAAGCGCGGCTTGCCGATCTACGGCGAAACCTGCCCGCAGTATCTCGTCTGCGACGTGAGCGACTACGACCGGCCCGACTTCGCCGGTGCCAACTACGTCATGTCGCCGCCGCTGCGCGAGAAGCACGATCAGCAAGTGCTGATCAAGAAGCTCAAGAACGGCGAGCTGCACGCGTTCGGCTCCGACCACTGCTCGTTCAACAACTGTGGCCAGAAGGAGTTGGGGAAGAACGACTTCTCCAAGATTCCCAACGGCGCGCCGACGATCGAAGACCGCGTCTCGATCCTGTTCGAGCACGGCGTCAACAAGGGCGTCATCGGGCTCAACCAGTTCGTCGCGCTCGCCTCGACGAATCCGGCCAAGCTGTTCGGCCTGTTCCCGCGCAAGGGGACGGTGGCGGTCGGCAGCGACGCGGACCTGGTGATCTGGGATCCCAACGCCGAGCGGACGATCTCGGCCAAGACGCATCACATGCGCGTCGACAACAACATCTTCGAGGGGATGCACGTCACGGGCGGCCCGCGCCAGGTGTTCTTGCGCGGCCGCAAGATCGTCGACGACGGCAAGTTCCTGGGCGAAGCCGGCTACGGCGCGCACCAGAAGTCGGCGCCCTTCCGCCCCGTCCAGCTGTGAGACGAGAGAGAAGCACACCGTGAGCGACATCGTTCGAATCGGGTTGATCCAGGCGCACCACGACACCGACGGCGATCAGCCGGTCGAGGTCCACAAACGGGCTTCGATCGACAAGCACGTCCGCATGATCCGCGAGGCCGCCGGGCGCGGCGCGCAGATCGTCTGCCTGCAAGAGCTGTTCTACGGGCCGTACTTCTGCACCGAGCAGAACCCCAAGTGGTACGACGCGACCGAGCACGTCCCCGACGGGCCGACGACGCGGCTGATGCAGGACCTCGCGCGCGAGCTGAACATCGCGCTGGTCGTGCCGCTCTACGAGCGCACGATCAGCGGCGTCTACTACAACACCGCGGTCGTCATCGACGCCGACGGGACGGTGCTCGGCATCTACCGCAAGCATCACATCCCGCAGGTCGCCGCGGGCCCCTCGCCGTGCGGCTTCTGGGAGAAGTACTACTTCCGCCCCGGCAACAGCGGCTACCCGACCTTCCAGACGAAGTACGCGCGGATCGGCGTCTACATCTGCTACGACCGTCACTTCCCCGAAGGCGCGCGCCTGCTCGGGCTCAACGGCGCCGAGATCGTTTTCAACCCGTCGGCGACGGTGGCCGGGCTCTCCGAGTATCTCTGGAAGCTCGAGCAACCCGCGCACGCGGTCGCCAACGGCTACTACGTCGGCGCCATCAACCGCGTCGGCTGGGAGACGCCCTGGAACATGGGCGAGTTCTACGGCCAGTCGTACCTGGTCGATCCGCGCGGCCAGTTCGTCGCGGTCGGGAGCCGCGACAAGGACGAGGTCGTCATCGGCGACATGGATCGCCGCATGATCGACGAGGTCCGCAACACCTGGCAGTTCTATCGCGACCGCCGTCCGGAGACGTACGACGGGTTGGTGGAAGCCTGACCGACCCGCACACGCCGAGTCCGCCCGCCGTCGTCGCGAGCGGACTCTCGCTCACCTTCGGTTCCGGCACGGACGCCGTGGCCGCGCTCGCCGACGTCGACCTGACGATCGCGCGCGGCGAGTTCGTCTCGCTCATCGGTCCGTCGGGCTGCGGGAAGACGACGCTGCTGCGGGCGATCGCCGATTTGGAGCGCCCGACCAGCGGGACGCTGCTGGTGAACGGCCTGACGCCGGAGGTCGCGCGGCGGGAGCGCACCTACGGGTACGTCTTTCAAGCGCCGGCGCTCTATCCGTGGCGCAACGTCGAGCACAACGTCATGCTGCCGCTCGAGATCATGGGCGTTCCGCGCGCGGAGCGGCGCGAACGCGCGCGGCGCAACCTGCAGCTGGTGGGCTTGAGCGACGCCGCGCGGCGCTTCCCCTGGCAGCTCTCGGGCGGCATGCAGCAGCGCGTGTCGATCGCGCGCGCCCTGAGCTTCGCCCCCTCGCTGCTGCTGATGGACGAACCGTTCGGCGCGCTCGACGAGATCACGCGGGACGGCCTGAACCTGTACCTGCACGAGCTGTGGCGCAGCACCGGGATGACGACCGTCTTCGTGACGCACTCCATCCCCGAGGCCGTCTATCTCTCGACGCGCATCGTCGTCATGTCGCCGCGCCCCGGCCGCATCGTCGAGGTGATCGACAGCGATCTGGGCGACGTGCGCCCGCTGGACATCCGCGACACGGCCGCGTTCACCGCGATCGGCAGCCGGGTGCGTCATGCGCTCCACGCCGGCTCGCCGCACGGGTAGCGCGGTGCGCCGAACGCTGCCGGTACTGGTCGTCGTGCTGGCGCTGCTGGCCGTGTGGTACGCGGCCGCGCTCATCGTCGGGCTGCCGACCGCGCGGGCGCTCGCGCCCCCGCACACCGCGCCGCTCGGCCTGGTCGGCGCAGCGCTGACACTGGACCGTCCGCTGGTTCCGGCCCCGCAGCAAGTCGCGGCGACGCTCGTGGCGGGCATCGCGCAGCCGATCACCTCGCCGCGCAGCCTGATCTACCACGCCGGCGTGACGGCATCGACCGCGGTGGTCGGCTTCCTGCTGGCGTTCGCGGTGGGCATCGCGCTTGCCATCGGCATCGTCAACCTGCGCGTGCTGGATCGCTCGATCATGCCGTGGATCATCGCCAGCCAAACCGTCCCGGCGCTCGCGGTCGCACCGATGGTCGTCGTCGTGCTCGGGAACATGGGCCTGACCGGACTGATTCCCAAGGCGCTGATCGCCGCGTGGCTGAGCTTCTTCCCGATCGTGACCTCGATGGTGGCCGGCCTGCGTTCGCCGGACCGCATCCAGCTCGACTTGCTTCGCACCTACTCCGCCGGCGGCTGGGACGTGTTCCGGCGGCTGCGCTGGCCGGCATCGATGGGGTTCTTGTTTCCCGGCATGAAGGTGGCGGCGACGCTGGCGGTCGTCGGCGCCATCGTGGCCGAGCTGCCGACCGGGGCACAGGCGGGCCTGGGCGCGCGTTTGCTCGGCGCGTCGTACTACGGCCAGACGCTGCAGCTGTGGGCGACGCTGGTGATGGCGTCGCTGCTCGCGGTCGTGGCCGTCGCGATGACCGATGCCGCGCGCGCAATCCTGGTCCGTGCGCGCGGCGGGCGGCTCTAGCGTGGGCGCCGAGAGCCGGTTCGCGCGCGTCGCGACGCCGCTGGCGTTCGGCCTCGCCGTCCTGGCGATCTGGCAGGCCGCCTGCGTGGTTTTCCACGTGCCGCGCATCTTGCTCCCGGCACCGACCGCGATCGGTGCCGCGTTCGTGCAGAATCTGCCGATGCTCGGCGCCGACTTCGTGCAGACGGTCGTGCGTTCGATGCTGCCCGGCTTCGCGATCGGCTCCGCCGCCGGCTTCGCCGTCGCCCTGATCGTCGACGCCTCGCCGTTCCTGCGCCGCGGGGTCTTGCCCGTCGCGTCGCTGGCCGGCGCGCTCCCGATCGTCGGCATCGCGCCGATCATGGTGATGTGGTTCGGCTTCGACTGGCAGTCCAAGGCCGCGGTTGCGGCGGTCATGACGTTCTTCCCGATGCTGGTCAACACGGTCGCCGGGCTCGAGGCGGCCGGCCCGATGGAACGGGATCTCCTGCGGTCCTATAGCGCGAGCCCGCTGCAAACGTTGGAGAAGCTCCGCTTTCCGGCGGCCTTGCCGTACATCTTCACCGCGCTCAAATTGAACACGACCCTGGCGCTGATCGGCGCGATCGTGGCCGAGTTCTTCG